>JAJZKS010000243.1 GCA_021850835.1 Thermoplasmata archaeon | reverse complement strand
CTTTCCAGGAAAGCCGCCAGGGAATACAAAGGGAAAGTCATAGCACCCGCGGAGGCAGGCAGCGCAGCCTCAAAAGCTGAAATCATAATTGACGCACTTCTCGGATCCGGAATTGTGGGTGAGCCCAGGGAACCATATGCAGGCCTAATAAAGGCAATCAATTCTTCAGGAAAGAAAGTGGTTTCAGTTGACATACCATCAGGGCTAGGCTCACGGACACGTGTTAAGCCCAATATAACAGTGACATTCACCGAGGCCAAGCAGGGAATGACTAAACAAAACTCCGGGAAGATTGTGGAGGCAGGCATAGGGCTTCCTGAAAAGATCTTTACGCATAACGGGCCTGGAGAATTCGCCTACTACAGGCTTCCTGGAAAGGACTCTCACAAAGGTATGAACGGGAGTGTGGCAATGGTTTCCGGATGGACGTTCCATGGCTCCGCCATAATAGCTTCCATGGGTGCAATCAGAGCTGGTTCCGACCTTGTGAGAATATATTCGAGGCACGAGAACCGGGTTATTTTGAGCTCATACAGCCCTGACATAATCGTAAGGGACGCTGAAAACAGGGAAATACTTGAAGAGATCAGAAACAGCGATGCCATCCTCATCGGTTCAGGCTTAGGGAAAAACCAGCCCATGGACGAAACAGTAAGAGCAATTAAGGATTTCAAAGGTACAATCGTACTTGACGCGGAAGGCCTCGAACTCGCTTCCAGGATAAGAAAAACTTGCCCGGAGACAAGAATGATTCTCACTCCTCACAGGGGAGAACTCCGGAGAATTACAGGGGATGAGCCCAATGAGGTGAATGCAGTGGAATTTGCAAAGAAATTGAAGTGTACCATAATACTCAAGGGGGTCATAGACGTGGTAACTGATGGAAAAAGGACACGGTACACCGAAGGGGGGAATCCCAGGATGACAATGGGTGGAACAGGAGATCTGCTTGCTGGAATTGCCAGTGCAATTAGCACAAGGGTAGAAGATCCATTCAACGCCGCAGGCCTTGCCTCATTCATAAACAAGAGGGTGGGCGATATGTGCTTCAGGCAGAAGTCCTACTGGTATACAATAGAGGACATGATTGGTGCAATACCAGATGTTATGAAAATGTCTGAAGGCACTGCCATGGTTTTATGAATTTTCGGGCATAACGAAAAAATTACGGTCAAATAGATTTAAATCAGTTGAGGAGTTTTTAGGAGAGGCTTCATGGAATCCTCTAATATGCTCGGCGCTGAGGGTGAAGAGCGTCAGCTATGGAACAATCTTTACGAGATATTCAGGGCGAATGTTGAACCTAACAGGAGCGACCCTCTCATCATCTTCCACGGAAAGCACGTGTCATATTACTCAGTTCTTTCAATGGTTGATTCCATGGCAGAGTCACTGAAATCCCGGCTTAATATCTCCAAGGGAGATTCAGTTGCCATCTGCCTGCCACTTTCACCGCAGTTTTTTGTTACATTCCTTGCGCTGCAGAAAATAGGGGCAGTGGCAGTACCTCTTGACCCCGACATCAAGACTTACGAACTGCATAACATATTGGGGTTGCTCAAGCTGAAATCGGTGGTATGCCTCAGCACTACAGGCCTGGCGATTGACCAGGGCCATTATATCGAATCCGTTATCCTCGTGAGGCTTCAGGACTTCCTCCCATTCGAGAAATCCGTTGCTGTCACTGCAAAATCCATGGGAAAGTACGCATCTGGAATTTCCAAGGAGTTGAAGGTGTTCAGGTTCACTGACTTGATTTATGATACTAAGGGGGAGGCCACTTCCATTGATCCTGAAAAGGACATCTCCGTTGGGCTGATCTCTGCCTCCCGGTCCGGAGACCTTCAGGCTATGCTTTTCACAGCCTCCAATCTTCTGGAGTCCGCGTCTTCCATATCAAAATCCCTCCCACAGGCTAAAGGACGGTTCAAGATTGCTTCTTTCCTTCCTCCTTGGGTGCCTGCTTCCTTCCAGTTTTCAGTTACTCTTCCAATTCTCATGGGAGGTACAGTCATCACATCTATTGCAAGGGAAGATTATTACACGGTCTTCTTCACCAGCAGCCTTTACGACTGCGAATACATGCTTGCTTCCCCATGGGATCTCAGTGAGATTATCAGGGAGAAAATCCCAAACATGGCAATCAAGAGCATCAAAGGGATCATAACAGGAACATATCTTCTCAATGGGGGGATACGCCAGGGAATAGAGAAGATATACGGCACAAGGGTCCTGGAGTATTATGGGATACCAGAGATGCTTGGTGTCACTCACATGCAGCCAAACGACAGGGCAAAACAGAAACCGGGAAGCCCCGGGATCCCAATTTCAAAGGTGGAGGCAAAGCTGCTGGAGGAAAAGTCACACCAGGAGGTATCTCCCGCTGCAATTGGCGAGCTATACCTCAAGGGCCCCGGACTTTTCACTTCGCTTGTCCCTGAGTTGCCAGCCGACAGCCAGTACTTCCTGGACGGATTCTTTGACTCCGGTGATATTGCCAGCATGGATATGGACGGCCTTTACCATATTGAGGGGAGAATGAGGGAAGCAATCACATCACACGGCATAATGGTGAGTTCCCATGAGATTGAGAAGCTCATTGTCGGGGTCGAGGGAGTCAAGGAAGTTGCCGTGGTAGGCGTAGCCGAGAATGCGGGAAATGAATACATACTCGCGGTGGTATCATCAGAAAGCGAAGGGGACGGGCTTTCCAACAAAATTATGCAGGCATGCAGGAAATCTCTCTCAAAATACAAGGTGCCACGTAAGATAGAATTCCGGAGAGAGTTGCCAAAGAGCATGTCCGGTAAGGTGCTTAAGAGGCAGATAATAGATGAACATCGCAGGCAGGAAGCCAATAGGACCACAAAATAAAATTTCCTTCTAATGCCATATAGGTCAATGAAAAGGTTTTTCAATTGCACTGCCTGAAGAAACTAATGACCATGGGGCATAGAGTTCGAAAGATCGCAGTCATAGTCGCCCTGATAGCAGTTCTGTCAATACTTGCTGCAGATTTTCCAGGCAATCCGGGAAACAATGGTTCGTCAGGTATCCTGCAGAAGAGCCTTAGCCCGGATTATTCCCTGAAAACCGTGTCCTTTTTCCATCAGTTA
>JAJZKS010000018.1 GCA_021850835.1 Thermoplasmata archaeon | reverse complement strand
TGAATTTCTCCGTTTTTTACGTAGAAAGCCCCATCTCTTGGGACAGTGGAGAAAATGGCATTCCTGTAGTCCTGGTATCTTGTATACCAACAGTTGTTGATCAATATGCCTTCATCAAGTTCTGAATTCATTTTGGCTGCAGATTCCGCGCCAGGCAATATCTTAAGCTGCCAGGCTCCAGGAGTAAGGATTCCGGCATTACCTGTTGTCCTGGTTCCCGCATGAACGGAAGTTGAAAACGAATGCATGTAGTTTCTAAGGATTCCGTTCTCAATAAGCACGTTAAGGCCAGTGCTGGTAGCTTCATCATCACAGGCCCTGTATCCCACTCCCATTGAATCTATCGGGTCATCCACAAGAGTGAAAGTACTGGAGGAAACTTTCTTGTTCATAGATTCAGAGAAGCAGCTTAATCCTGTCTCTACAGAATAATATGAAAGGAAACTGGAACTGTATGACATGAGGTTGCCAATAACATATGGGGACATCAGAACATCATATTTCCCGGGGTTCAATTCCACTCTGACCGTGGGCAATGATAATGGTTCAGCGGACTGGCGCCCTATCTCGCTAATCTTCCCTGCATCCACCTTCTCTTTTAGCCCAAAATGCCGGCCCTCTTGTCCCGTGTCGTTTCCCTTGAAGGACCGTATTACAACCTCGAGTCCACCCGTTGTGTAGGTGCACTGGTTGTATTTTGTCCTGACCTCAACTGTATTGGCCCTGTTGTACAGTAAGCCAGCTGCTCTTTCGGCCCCTGCTTCCAGTGAGGAGTTGACAATCTCTTGTGACAAATCCTGGAGGTCATAGTCAATACCTGCCAATTTCTCTACCCTGTAACTTTCCTGCGGTTCAGGGTTAATGCCTACAAATGAAGGATTTTCCGGGATCTTGCCAGCAAGTTCCCAGAGAAGTTCAATACTGGAATCAAGCCTGCCTGGGTCCTTTACACTGGTCGTAACAGTCCTTTTGCCTCTCGAGGCAAAAATTACAAGTGTGGAGTTGTCCCAGATATTGTAAAGGTCTTTGCTGTTTCTGGAAAACCTTACCTGTTCTATCCTGGAGGATGAGAGTTCTGTTGCGTATTCATCAAAGCCTCTGGATTTCAACTTGTTCATCGCTTTGTCCAGGTCAAAGAGGGTCATTGGAGATAGACCTCCCGGAGACGCATGTGGGGACCACCCATCCAGACATCCACTCCCTGTTCCGGGTCCCCCTTTCCGCACATTCCGGCGCTGAACTGCAGGTCATTTCCTATTGCATCAACCGAACTGTAAAATTTGATGGTGTTTGTTTCTATGGTTGGCCTTCTGACCCGGCCGGATATATCACCGTCTGTGATGAGATAAGCCTCTTTTCCCACATATTTCTCATTAAACCTGATGTCGTCTATGTTCCACTCCGTGAAGGACTTTATGTAAACTCCTCTCCGCACGCCGTCGAACAGGTCATCAAATTTGTAGTCACCCGGTTCAATATAAGTTGTGCTCATTCTCGCCAAAGGTTCCAGATTCCATGAAGACGATCTTCCACCCGCGTTGGATTCAATGCCAAGTTGAGCTGCACTTTCCCTGTTAAGAATGAATTCATTCGTTTCACCTTTCTTGTATAGGTATCTCTTCCTAGAAGGAATTCCCTCATCGTCGTACTTGTAAAATCCGAAACTGCCATTCATAGTAGGGTCGTCCACTACATTGACCACAGGAGATCCTATCCTGAGTGGAAATTCCTTCCCAGTGAGGAAAGATTCACCTGCTTGGGCACCCTCTCGCCCTATGATGCGGTCATACTCGGTGGGATGGCCGCATGATTCATGTGCGACAATTCCTGAAATTTCAGGCCCAACGATAATGTCAAATTTTCCGGGGTTTATTCTCGGCGCAGCAGCAGACTGATGGAGCTCATTTATGTCCTGTTCTATTCTGTCCCTCAGATCTAGTTTCTCAATGTATTCGAAACCGGAAGAAGATCCAAACTGCTCCGTGGACTGCTCAAATTCTCCACTTTCCACAACTCCCACAAGATAGAAATAAAAAAGCCTGGAAATTTCCCCCCTGATTTCAGAACCCGTAGAGTTGACGTAAAGCTGATTTATCTGCTTGTCTACCATGGAATTGACTCTGACGGCAGCTCCCGAACTTTCCATTGCAGCATCATTTTCCCTTACAATGGCAACCCTGTCCTCTATGGAATAATCCTCAAGCTTCTTACTGGCTTTTACCTTCCAGGTGTCCTTTATGGGGTTTCCCTCATATATCCTGTTCTTTCCTTCAAAATTTGATTTTTCAATTGCCCTGTCTATGGACTCCTTTACGCGGTTCCAGTCGTTTGAATCGCTATATGCCATGCTTATGGACCTGTTTACAACCCTAACTGCATATCCGTGTTCTGAACCAAAATTCAAACCCTGGAATTCACCATTCCTGAAACCAACCTGGTTTACAACGAGGTCCATATACCTTGCTTCTGCAAATTTAGAGCGGGAAGAGGCATAGTCAAGGATCTTGTGGATGAGGTCTCCATCCATTTCTTATTTGTCCCTCCTTTTGGAGAGCCTGTTGTCATATGTTTCCATAATGCGGTCAATACATTTCCCAAAGTTCCAGTCGTAGTCGTTTATGGTCATGCTGACGCTTCCCCCAACAAGGCGCGTTCTTACAGAAAACTTGGTCCTGCCCTCGCTGTGGTATTTTGCAACATGAAAATCCATGTGGCCACCTTTTATTCCAGCAAGCATAGGTAGCCTTGCTACAAGCTTGCTTGCGTTGTGGTACAGAATATCGTAGAGGTCATCATCCCAGGGTTCAAGGCCCGAGACCTGAATCAGAATCCCGTCTTTGCTGCCTCCGGTGTCTATAACGCCAATGATGTCAGAGGAATCTATTACGCCAGCTACCTTGTTTGAGCTATCGACAACCGGTATTGCCCTGATTTTATTTCCTACAAGCAGGGAAGCACACTTTTCCACAGTCATGTCAGGATCAGCCTTTACATGCATCAAGCCAAGGGATCCGATTTTTACTGCTGCTTTCTCGGCCTCTCCAGCAACTTCACCAGTAGTAACTCTTTCAGTGGAATTCAACAGCCTGTCCTGTGAAATCTGGTCGACCCTGAGAATTCCCAGGAAGTTTCCGGTAGAGGATACCACAGGCATTTCTGATTCATCAAGTGACCGGAATTTTTCAAGTGCCCTGTGAACAGGTTCGTCCTCCTGCACCAGAACCGGATCTGAAGACATTACCTCAAAACACTTCATCTCAAAGGCTGGAACAACCTTATGGAGGTTCTTGAGAATGTCTGTCCTGGAAAGGATCCCGGACAGGTGGCCCGACTCAACCACAGGAAGTGCCGCTAATCCACTATCCCTGAGGAGTTTGACTGCAGACTTCACATCAGTGTTTGGGGTGAGTTTAGCAGTCCTAATCATGAAGGAATCTACCTTAGAATTGCTGCGAATGCTCCTTCTTCTTAGAATTTCCCTGTAGCTCAGCATACCTGAGTAGCGGTTGCCATTCAGTATGGGTACCTGATGGATGCCGGTGCTTCTCATTTTGGAGAGTGCATCAGCCACTGTGGAGGTTGAAGGCAAAGTTACTAGATTTTTTGAGGTCATTATCTCCGAGACCTTCACTGTGGCTCACCCCAGTAGGAAATATTCAACCCTGAAACGTAGTCGCCAACTTCCCTGGAAACATCTTCTCCGGCTAAAGCCCTGTTCATGAAGTCAGCAACCTTTTCCATGTTGGTGACTCCCATCCTTGTAACTTCGGCTGTTCCGACCCTTCCTTCCCTGTCAATAACAATCCTGTTCTTTTCAAGCAATTCGCTGAATTTCCTGAAATTGAGGTTCTTCTTTTCCAGGGATTTCTGTGATAATCCAAGCTGGTGGGTTTCGGAATACCATGGGCCGTATAGTGGCTTTACATCTCCTTCTGAGAGAAGTTTTCCCAGAGACCTGGAATTCTTCACAACCCAGTGTGCATATTCATTCCCATGATTGCTCATCTCTTCCATGGCGATCCCCAGTGCTGCAACGCGTGATGGATGGAAATTATCCATGGTCCTCCAGGTAAGGTTCCTTCTGAACCGGTTCATGAGGTCCTCGTCATTTGAAAGGATAATACCTCCCTGCGGCCCGAAAAATGTCTTGTGTGTGGATCCAAAGAGCACGTCACAATAGTTCAGTGCATCCTGCTGAAAAGCGCCCCCGGCGATTATCCCCATGACGTGTGACCCGTCGTAGGCAAGAGTGCAATCATATTTGTCACATAATTCCCTGAGGGGTTTCAGTTCATAATGCTTGAGAAAGTATGACTGGCCAAGTACCATAAGAGCAGGAGTGGATGATTTCATTGCCTTCTCTGTCTTTTCCAGGTCCACTTCCTGAGTTTCCTGATTGTAGGGTATATCATAATTCTGGACACCGAACATCTGCGGGAGATACCCATTCTGGTAACCCGTATATCCACCATATTTTTCAGGTATGGACAGGAGGTTTCTCTTTCTCTGCATCAATGAAAGCAGGATAACCTGCGAAGCTATGTGACCACCTGTAGGCCTCACTTCCGCATACTTGGCCCTGTAAACCTTTGCGGTAAGCTCCATTGTTTTTTCCAGGATTTCCTGGGTGTATCTGGTGCCACCATATGCATCATGGTCATTGAGGACGAGAGAATACCTTGATCCAAGATCCGATGCCATGGCTTTCCTGACGTCAGGGCTGAGTACGTTTTCAGAGGCCTGGAGGTTAAGGGTTCCGGCCCTGTATTTGTCATGCTTTTCTACAAGTTTCAGAATTTCACTCATTGAGCATCTTCCCCTTTAAAAAAAAACTCAAAAAAATAATAACCACGACCAATCAATTGTTATCCAATTATATAACCTTTGCAACTACATTTCCTGACATTGAAATTTGTTCCGGTGCTTTAAGGAAGGTCTAAAACCATGAAAGAAAGATAATTTGTTCATAACTTAGTTCAAAGAGTTCCAGTTTAATCACACATCCCCAGAAATGCATTGAAGTTGGAAACAGTTAATGGCCTTTTTTAATCCGCCATACAGGAAAGAGTGACCCAATAAACTGGCGACCTAATGGGCTCATGTGATTCGATGGCATTAAAACCTAGTACCCAATATTATGGCAACATGAATGTCAAGATGCGCATCCTTGTGGCATCATACAGGCGCAAGGACGTGGCTGTGGAGCTTTTTGGCCGTACCAAGGACGGGAAATCGGTTACTGCCCTTTATTTCGGCTTCCAGCCATATTTCGATCTAGTGGAGCCAAATGAGGCCTGCCTTGGTATGTACAGGGCAGATCCCGAATTCGAGAGATTTGAGGATAAAAAGCTCTGGATTGACGGTACTGAAAAAAATGTAAAACGAATATACGTGAAATCCCCATGGATGGTTCCCCAGCTCAGGGAAAAGTGCGGAAGGAAATTCGCGGTCATGGCTGCCGATATACCATTTCATCACAGATTCATCTACGACAAGGATCTTGGTTCCTGCGTGGAAATAGAAGGGGAGGAACTCGAGGCAGAGAAGAAGCACTTCACAACAGACATAGTGATCAAGATCAATGAAATAAGAAATGTAACAGAGTTTAATCCACCATTGAAAGTTCTCAGTTTCGACATTGAAAATGCAATTGAAACTAAGAATAATGAGCAATATGGCCATATTCTTGTAATCGGCTACTCCATATTCGACGGCACCAACTGGGAAAAAGGAGCAATCAGGGGTAGCGAGGAAGACATTCTATGGGGCTTCAACAAGCTCGTAACATCAAGGGATCCGGATGTAGTAACAGGCTACAACATAGATGGTTACGATCTTCCGGTCGTTAAGTACAGGATGAGCCTGTACAGGATACCTTTCAGGATTGGCAGAGACTTTGAGGAGCCACACAGAATCCAGGGCCAGTACTGGCGAATGCACGGCAGAATTATTGCAGATACATGGTGGGGCGTGAAGAAAGTTCTGCACCCAAAGCATGAAACCCTTAACTATGTTGCAAAAGAGCTGCTTGGGGAAGGTAAGGACAACATTAACAGGCTTAAGATCGAAGAGGAATTTCAGAACCGCCCTGAGGAGGTCGTTCAGTACTGTATAAAGGATGCCGACCTGACTCTCCAGATTTTCAACAAATTACGGCTCATGGACAGGAATATGTTCATGAGCACTGTAACAAAGCTACCTCTTGACGATGTTACAAACGGAGGCACCAGCAACTACGTGGACTCACTTCTCATAAGAAAGGCAGATCAAGAGAACATTGGGGTGCCAATGACTGCAAGGAGCATGAAGTCTGCTCCCATTGAAGGCGGATACGTACACAGCATAGGCGCAGGAATATACGACAATGTAGTGGTGCTGGACTTCAAGAGCATGTATCCGTCCATGATTATGAAATACAACATCTGCTTCACAACCTTTGACCCAAAAGGCCAGATTGAGGCTCCCAACGGAGTAAGGTTCCTCGACAAGGAGCATAGGGAAGGGTTAGTTCCACGGTTGCTCAGGGAACTCATGAATGAAAGGGACAAGGTCAAGAAGCTCATGAAGGAAGCTTCGTCTCCTGAAGAAAAGGAATATTACGATGGAGTCCAGGGGGCAATCAAGATACTTATGAACACTTTCTATGGTGTTCTGGCCTCATCGTTCTGGCGTTTCACAAACCTTGAGATTGGGGGAGCCGTCACAGCCTTTGCCAGGAACACAATAAAGGCACTTATTGAGAAACTCAAGGATGAGAACTACAAAGTCATCTATGGCGACACCGACAGCATATTCATTGAATCCGGCGCAGCAAGCCATGAAGAGGCGGCCAGGGTTGGCATAGAACTCAGCAACAGGCTTTCCACGGAAGAGGGCGTAATAGTTGAATTCGAGAAGGTAATGGATCCACTTTTCTCCCACGGAGCCAAAAAGCGTTATGCTGGCAGAATAGTGTACCCTGAGAACCAGAAAGGTGAAGTTCTAGTGAGGGGGTATGAGGTACGGAGGACAGACTCCTTTGACCTGCAGAGCGAGTCGCTTTCAAAGGTGTTTGACTACGTAATGAACAGGGATGTTGAAGGTGCCGTGAATTTCAGGAACCAGATACTGGACATGGTCAGGCGTGGCGACTCCTCCATAAACATAGAGAGCCTCGTGATTTCAAGAACCGTAAAACAATTTGACCAGTACAAGGAGGAGAAGTCCCTGGCAAATGTAAGGGTAGCAAAGAAGCTAATGGAGCAGGGTGAAACTTTTATCCCGGGGATGAAGGTATCATGGATAGTCACAAACAGCAAGAAATCTCCCCAGGAAGTTGAACCTTACATTGACGGGTCTGAATTCAAGTTCAAGCCTGACTGGGATTATTATTCAAGGCGGGTAGAAGAGACTCTTGACAGAGTGCTTGAGGGAATTGCTGAAGATTACGGCTTCAACAAGAACAACCAGGCCAGCCTGTTCCAGTTTACAGAAGGGAAGCCTTCAGGAAAAGAGAAGAGGAAGGAGTCACCCGGCGATGATAATGGTCCAATGCAATCCAAGCTCTTCTGATCTTACCTGTATTCATTTATTCTTACCCGGTTTTCGGGTTGCCCTCCCAGATACCTTCTGACATTCTCGCAGGCCCTGTAAATTGCATTGTCTGCCGATTCTCTTGAGATGCCACCAACGTGAGGCGTGAGGTATGCATTCTCAGGTATTGGGAAAGCGACCTCTGGTTCGTTCCACCACACATCTGTGAGGTAGACCTTTCCAGGGTTTCCTGTAAGGAAGTGCCGTAGATCGCCTTCAACCACGATATCTGCACGGGCAACATTCACGATCATGTCTCCCCGGAATCTGGCCAGGAGAGACTTGTCCACAATACCCATGGTTTCCTTTGTCTTTGGAAGTGCAATCAGGAGAACATCGCAATTGCTGACCAGTTCTTCCGCTGTATCCATGAAAAAATCCACATTCCTGTCTTCCCTGGGGGTACGAGTGAATGCATTTACGTTCATGCCAAAAGCCTTTGCAATTCTGGCGCAGCTTCTGCCAATGCCACCATGGCCCAGCACGCCCATAGTCCTTCCCCACAGAGAACCCACCTTATCCTTCCTATAGTTCCCGCTTCCGGTATCGGAGAAAAACTGGCAGATCTTCTTTTCATGTGCCAGCATCATTGCAAAAGCATGTTCGGCCACTGGGTCAGAGAAGGCACCGGCGTTGCTGAATACTTCAACATTCGGGGGAAGCTTGTTGAACTCAAGATGGTCGACCCCTGCACTTATGGTCTGGACTGCCTTTAGTTTGTCCGTTGGAACAAATCTGGGCAATATAATCTGGATTTCTGCATCTTCAGGTTTCTGTATTGAGACTTCAATGCCTGTTATTTTGCTGCACTTTTCTGCAACTTCTGGGCTGACATCGTGCATAATGGTGGCTTTCATAGAGAAAAAGATATTGTGCTTAATTTAAACCTTTCATCGCGTTAGGGGGATTCAGTTGTAGCTTGATATTTTTACATCTTATCAAGAAAATCAGATACCCTGCCACGTTGAAGATCCTCTTCAGGAGGTACTGTGATCTCAATTCTCAGAATTTTCTCTGTTGAAAATTTCTCCGGTTCAGGCAATTCAAGTTTCCTTTCAAAAAGCCAGAGGGAATCCTGATGCAATGTGAACCTTCCCGCCTGAAATATTGCGTTTCCAGTGTCCAGCTCCAGTGCGAACATAAAGCTGTCTGTGAACTTAACATCCAGAAGAGGCATCGCACTGTGTTGATATTCCATTCCACCAGTTTTTCGGATTAGGAAATCAACCCTTGGATCAGAGTGAACAAGAAATCCTCCGGCTTCGTTAATAGTTGAAAGTATCCAGGGTCTCCGCAGCTGTTCAGAAAGTGACTCTATGATTGCGTTAAGCTTCAATTATCCCACCGTATTCTATGTTGAAGCCCCAGGGCATTTTCAAGTCTGTGGTTACCCATATGACATCATATCCATCTGGTTCTGTTTCTGGAAAATTCGCTCTTCCATCAGTGAATATAACAACCGGTTCTGAATTGTTCTCTTGGTCCAGCAGGTCGAAAAGGGGTTTGAAATCTGTGCCCCCGAAACCTTTCCGCCTTAAAATGGAGCTTAATTCTGAAGCAGCTGTCACAAACACATCACTCTGTATCTTGGCGTCGATCTGTATAAGCCTTACTGAGATGTCCTGTTGTCTTGATCCTATGAGGTAAAGTACATCGGAAAAGAATGTTGAAAGGGTACTTTCCCCAATGGAAGCAGATACGTCAATACAGATGATTACATTGTTGAACAGGTGGAATCTCTGGGGCAGAAATATGCCGTTGCTGACGTATTTTCTCTGGAATCTTCTGTAGGAGTGGGATTCTCTGTCATTGAATGCATATTCTGAAAGGATGTCCTCCCATCTGACGCTTTCAATACTCTTGGCCGTGATGGGCAAATCTACCGAGAATCCCCTATTTCCTAAAGTGCGTTCGGATAACCTGGCTTTGGTAAGCATCTCTAAGGTCTTGGCCCTATAGTTGCCGTATTCGGTGCCTCTTTTCAGCGATTCCTTCAGAATTTCTGAAAGGTCATCGAAATTGAGGCACATGATTTTCGCAACGCCTGACAGGCTCTGTTCTATGTCATCAAAATCAGGTTCTGTATCAAGGCCGTATATTTTTCCGTCCAAGTCCTCAATATCCCTGAGATTCCCGCTCTTAATGGACTCCCTTACTAGAATGGAATAAATTTCTTCCGCAGACTTCCCCGAAAAATCCCGCCTGTAGAATCTTACTCGCACACCCCTGTCAAGCCCTTCATGAGCAAGTATTGAGTTCACGCAGTATTCAGCCGACAGCGCCCAAAGGAGCCTGCTTCTATGCTTTTTCCTATCCCCATAGTCCATTGTAAGGTGTAGAATCTCTCTGCAGAGCCAATAGGCAAGCTCATGTGGAGTAGAATCTTCTACAAACTCCTCATTGAATAGGATAGAACGCCCATCAGAATGGAATCTTTTCACCTTACTGTCAGGCACGAAATTGAAGTCTGAAACTGCAGAACCGAAGAAAGGGTATGAAATAAGAAGCCTTGTCCTTATGCCTCTTAACAGAGCATCAGAATTTGACATCGATCCCGCCCAATATCTCCTTGAATTTCCCCAGGTTATCTGATAAGAATTTGCTTTCCAGGAGCCAGTCTCTTGGGACAGTCCTTGTAATAAGCGAAAAGGCCTGTGCAGCATACTCATCCTTAAGACTAAGGACAATGCCAAGAATCCTGTCCAGATTCAGATGATTTCTTGCAGCTTCCTTCCCAAGGCTGCTTATTAACAGGTAGTATCTTGAAGGATCATGCTCTGCCTTGAACCACGAAAGATCTCCCTCCAGGATCCTGTTCAAGTCGGGCATGTCAGAAGATGCCTTCAGGTATTGCAAAAGTTCAATGCCGTTTTCCTCACCGATCATTCCCATGATTGTGTTCTCAAGCAGATCGCCCTGAAAATTGGAGACGGCATAATTGATCCCAATAGCCCAGTTCCTTGGTGTAAGCATCGGCTCAGAACCATCCAATCTGAAAAGCCAAGGCTTTCTGTCCATCTTTTCCATGTAAGTGACGAAGGAAATTATCCTGCTGTCAACGCCGTGAGATGTTGCCCAAGCAGTCCAGTCCCCAAGATCGGGCAAAAGGATGTAATGTCCGCCTGTAAACCTGCTCCTGAGACCACTGGGCATTGGATTTGAAATGCTTCTGTGGGAAGCAAGATTTGAAGCGGCCACAAAATGCCTCCAACCCTCAGGCACTGAGTAAGATTCTATTGCATTGTCCTGTATTAACTGAAAAACCAAACCCTGTAGGGATGTTCTTGCATGGGTAAGTTCGTCCAGGAACCAGACACCTTTTCCAGAGGAAGGAAGTTGGGAATATTTTATGAACTCCATGCCTAGTTCAGTTTTTACCGGGATTCCCAGGAGATCGGATTCCTCGTAGTAGTTGAGCCTGAGGTCAAGCATTGAGAGTCCATATTCAGCAGCGGTCTCCCTTACTATCTGGGATTTTCCTATGCCGGGAGCTCCCCAAATCATAACTGGCAGCCGGCCTTTGAATGCAACTTCAAGAAGTATATTTCTCAGTTCCCCGGGTCTAATCTCTTTCATCTGTCACATTTAAAATGTCGTTTAATGATAAATCACTTTCTGGCTGACAAGAAAAAATGGGGCCAAACTGCAGAAAGTCAAACGTTTTAAGCAGGAAGTCACTACTTGCCTGTGAAGGACGCCATCGTGGTTGGTGCAGGCCCGTCGGGTTCCTATCTGGCCCATCTTCTTTCCAAGAAAGGGTTCCAGGTCCTCAATCTTGAGGAACATCCAGAGGTGGGCAGGCCGGTAGACTGCACGGGTGTTGTCACAAACAGAGTCTTCAGTTACGTAAAAAGTACTTCCATCGCAAACAGGGTACGGGGGGCAAATGTCTATTTTCCAGCTGAGGAACCGCTCCACATTGAAAAAACAGAGGAGACCATTGTGATTTACAGGGACGCATTTGACAAGGACGTCTCAGCAATGGCTGTCGATTCAGGCGCGGATCTTAAGGTGAACGCCAGGGTAAGTTCAGTGTCTGCCGGGAAGGATTTTGCCGAAGTGAAGTTCCGTGAAAACGGAGAAATGAAAACAGAAAGGGCAAATGTTGTAATAGGCGCTGATGGTGCAAACAGCATAGTTAGAAAAGACCTTTATCCGGAAAAACCCAAAAGAGTTGTATCAACGTATCAGGTGGATTCCGCATTCAAGATGGAAGATCAGGACAGCGTGTCTGTATACCTCGGATCAAATGTTTCAAAGGGTTTCTTTGCCTGGGCTGTTCCAACAGGGAATATATCCCGGATAGGTGTTGGAACAATAGGTTCGGGCACCAGGTCCTATTATGAAACGCTTTCAAAGTTTTTTCCAAAGGATGCTGTCCTTGGAATAAATGGGGCCCCGATTCCAATATCCTATCTGAAGAAGACTTATGGGCAAAGATCACTACTTGTCGGGGATGCCGGAGGCATAGTGAAACCACTAACCGGTGGCGGGATTTACACGGGGATCGTGTCTGCTAAACATGCAGCAAGAGCTTTAACAGAGGCATTTGAAAAGGAGGATTACAGTGTTAATTACTTATCTAGATACCAGAATTACTGGAAGTCTGAGATTGGAAGGGAACTCTGGATGGATGGGCTCGTGCAGAGAATGTTCGCCCGGCTCAGTGACAATTCTCTCAGGGCTGTTTACAGGGTACTTTCTTCCCAGAAAGTGCTGGAGACCATAAATAGCGTGGGCGATATCGACTACCCTTCCAGGCTTGTTATGTCAGTGGTTGCAAGACACCCTTCAATCCTACTGAATCTGTTTTCCTGAACATATGGCATAAATGTTATCTATAGCCTAAAATTCTCAAGGGAAGCCAATGGATAGAAAAATTTTCTACATGGGAATGCTGCTCCTGGTGACTTTCTTTTGGGGGGTTACCTTCCCGGTGGTCAAGGTGGCGCTTGGATATATAGGCCCGGGCCCATTTCTTGCACTGCGGTTCCTGGCAGCTACCATAATGATGGCTTTCTTCGTAAGGAGAGGAAAGGGTTTCCTGTCCCCAACCAACATAAAGCACGGAATGGTTGCAGGGTTCCTCCTTTTTATTGGCTATTATTTCCAGACTGTTGGCCTTGAATACACAAGTGCAGCAGCTTCTGGAATTATTACCGGGGCATACGTTGTCATCCTCCCGCTCATGTCATACCTCTACCTGAAGACAAAAGTCTCCAGAGTGGACCTTTTTTCCTCCATAATTGCCTTTGGGGGACTCATTCTTATGTCAATTGGCTCTCTCAGCAATCTTGGCACCGAACTGGGCGATCTCCTGACACTTATTTGCGCAGTGGGATATGCTCTGCAAATCGCCTATGTCTCAAAGCATTCGAGAAACATCAACTCATCTACCTTTACATTCTACCAGATAGCGGCTGTCACCGTATTTTCCACCATTTCCATTCCATTCACCCCCGGCGGATTGGGTAGTGTAAACCTTTACGTGGCATTTGCAATAATCTTCACAGCGATCTTCGGGAGTGTCTTTGGCTATTATGTCAGTACAGTTGCCCTTATTTACGTGGAACCAACCGCAGCAGGCATAATCTTTGTTGCGGAACCTATTTTCGCTGCACTTGCAGCAGTTGTTCTCGCACATGAGCATCTGGGCATATATGTGATCCTGGGGGGTGCAGTGATGATAATGGCAATGTTCCTGACGTCTCTAGACAAATACCTCAAAGGAAGAAGGGTGACCTCCCTGAACAATAATGGGGCCTAATCGGATTCGGTTTCCTTTTCTTCCCCTTGCTGGGTACCTTTGTGAACTTTCACCGCGACGCCTGACTTGAAGTGCTTAATTTCCCTTCCTGAAAGGACACTCTTCCCAACTGCAACCAGGTCATCCCGGCTGTTTACCACCAGTACTTCATTTCCAGCTATAATGGATTCATCATTTGATTCAATGAACTTGAAAAAGACGTTGAATCCTTTTGAATTGAATTCTGCACTGTCATCAGTAACTACTATTCTGTGGGAAGGGGCCGGGCAGGCATCTTTTAACTTTCTGGCACCAGCAATGGTCATGGTGAAGAAACCGTCGTGTGCCCTGAGTGTTGCAAGCAACTCACCATTGAGGAAAATTCCCCTGATCCTTCCCGTATTCCTTGACCTTGTTACCACTGTATCATCAGGGAAAAGCTTTACACCGGTTCCGGGTCCGAACTGGTAATCTGCCACGACCCTGACGCGGTCTATATCGAAATCCCTGATCTTTGATTCTGAAAGTTGAAGCTCACTGAGAGGCGTTTTTGCATCCTCTGGGGGAAGATCGCCTCCAGCGGTTATTATCTGTTCCACAGGATAAGTCTCATCAAGCTCAAGTGGTATGAGCGAGTTTTGCCACTTGATGAAAAATGGCCTGTCCGAATGTTCGTATGCAGACTTAATGCCTTTTTCATGTGGCCTTCCCGGGTGCCAGTGCTCTTCTCCAAGTATGACAGGTTCCTTCCC
>JAJZKS010000242.1 GCA_021850835.1 Thermoplasmata archaeon | reverse complement strand
GGTACAAGAAGTGTGCCGTATGTAGATACGTCCATTTCCCCCCTTTCATATGCCGTTTCGTTCAGGTCGATTACGTCGGCATTTACGAAATCTTGTGGATGGCCCGTTGCCATAGACCTGAACAACTGTACAGCCCTTGAAATACTGATTGCAAATACCGAGCTGAACATCTTTGTTCCCAGGGGGACGCCGATAACAGGTTTGGAAAAACCTGAATCAACGATGTCTCTCGCCGTACCGTCCCCACCAAAGAATACCAGAAGGTCTGCTCCTTCTTTTATCATGGATTTTAAAGCATTGATGGTATCTGCCGAACTGCAATCACCAGAGTATGCATACACAATGCGGAATTTTTCCAGTCCAGATTTACGGAAAGCGTCCTCACCCATCTTTAAAGATGCCGTCATAAATTCTGCCTGAATGTCCTTCACTTCCTCAAGGAACTCCACTGCTTTTTCCAATGATATTGATCTCGGGCAGTCCTTCAGGCGAAGAGTGTCTGAACCTTTTAGATTAAAAAACTGTCCACAACCTGCAACAGGGTTCACCAAAAATGCAACTTTCAGCATATAATCCCTTCATGTTTCATACTGTGCAATTGCTGCAGTATAATTCTGATTGAATGCCACAATATACCAGTATTGAGGTGATGAATTTAGAGACAGGTTTATCATCGTGGCGTTGCCAGGTTCAATGGTGAAAGTGCTTGATGGTGTAGGCGACAGCAGAAGATATGCAAGGTTGGAGTTGTAGGTTATTTTTGAAAGCTTATTTTCCAGATAATATGAGAAAGAAATGTTTGGTCCCCCAATTGATACAATGTGTATATCCTCTGGTTCATTGGAGGTGAGTGCTAAAGAGATGGAGCCGTTCTGGTCCGGTTTCATTGTAAATGGGTTATAGTTGTTGAATTCCATCAGGCTGCTTGTGTTAACCTTGAAGATGGACAAATCCACTGTGCTGAAGTAGTTTCCAGAATACACCGTCAATTGGTAATTACTGAAACCAAGCGGCATATTGTTTGGAGGATCTATTTTCAGAGAGTAGTTAACTTGCCCTCCTGGAGCAATAGATCTGCTTTCACCCGACATATTGTAACCAACTGTGGGGGAAATTTCAAAGGCTGGAACTATTGTAGATTGCCCGGTGTTATTCACTGAAATATTGAAACTGACACTGTTCTGGCCGCCGTTGTATAATAGGAAGTATTGCTGTGATACATCAACGTTGAAGCTGTTAGTGCTTGTATGCAATGGAAACGGGGCAAGCCCAAGGATGATTATGGCAAATGCCACCACTGCTATTGCCTTCGTGTTCATGCGTATTCCGGTTATGTTGTTCAGAGGTTGCGGACCCTTGAGACCAACAAGGAGCGCGAACACAGCCAGTATAATCCAGGGAGTGTAAATCACGCTTAATGCTATAATGACAACAAGGGAGAGATACGACAGGTAAATAGACCTCCTCCCGAACAGGGCTGCTGAAATAAGCCCACCATCAAGGAATCCCAATGGAAGCGCATTGAATGCAGTGATGACAATTCCAGCCCATCCCGCCAGTGCAAGGGGGTCCAGGATACCATTAGAAGGAATAAGCGGGTTGGCAATGAACTGCAGAACTAGCGGGGAACCCACCGTCTGGACCTGTGAATTGACAATGGGTGCAGATGGTGGGAAATTATATGTTGTCAGTGAACCTATTATGAGAAAAATCAGGGATATGAAAAACCCGGCGATTATGGAATATCCTCCAGATTCAATCATTGCGCGCTTGCTTACATATGGCCTGTTAGGTGAATTGATCATGCCCATTGAGCCGATGCCGAGGGGATTTGGAATGAATATGGGTAGAGGATACTGCATTCCATTCTTCTTCATTGCAACGTATTTGGCAGCCTCCCTGCCTGCAAGTATTACTGCAAGGGGAAGCATGTAGAAGAGTAGTGAAGTTGCAAGGTTTCCAAGGAAATCACCATTACCCTCGTAGCTGACCTGGTACTGATACCCATAATAAAGGGCGAAAGCAATGGTGGCGGCAAGCAGAACCAGCTTTATCCTTGAATCCGTTTTTGTCTTCCTGACTGGCTTGTGCATTACTATAATTTCATCTACATCGCCTGTACTGGTAAAACTAAGATACCCAAGCTTGTCAAGTTCCCTTGATAACTTAATGAAGTTCTGTTCAGGTTGCAGATGGAACTCAGGAACCCTTAGGGTAACAGTGTCTTCTCCATTTTCATAGGAAGTATACTCGTAATATTTTGAGACTGTGTCGAGAATGACTTTGCGATCTTCCTGATCAGACATCGGTTAGCTCCGGCTTCAACGTTGATCCAAAATTGCCCTTATTAAGCTTTTATCAATGTTGAATTGCCCGGAAAGTTGCGCATGCCTCTTGTTTCCCTCTACAGAAGCCCCGACTTTTGCAGCCAGTTTTTTGCCTATTGAAATTGCATCGTCTTTTGAAGCCACAATCCTTAATTCTGTGGATTCTGCCGTTCTGCTCAGGACGAAAGAAAGCTCTTTTTTCAGTGAGAAAAGAGCACTGATTATCCCCTTCATTTCATCTTCTCCAAACCTGCCCTCAATAAAAATGGATTCTGTGCCTGGAATGCCCAGTGGCTGTGCATTGGCTATTGCAGCCTCGACTGTTTCCTTCAAGTGCTTGTCCTTCTCTTTCCTCAGGTCAAGGTTTTCCTCAACCAATTTAGAAACTGAACCCACTACTTTTTCAGGAACTGTGGTGAGTTCGCTTTCGATGAACTGTTCGTTTGAGTAAATTTCTTGCACATAGTCAAGGGCTGCTTCGCCAGCCGCAAATGTGAACCTCTGGATACCTTCCTGAATGGTTTCTACCTTCAGAATCTTCAGAAAGCCAATCTCTGAAGTGTTTTTCAGATGGGTGCCACCGCATCCTTCAGCATCCACCCCGTCGATCTCCACTACTCGGATAGTATTGCCCTCCGGCACACCACCTTCAAAAAGCCTGAACCCATACTTGGTGATGGCTTTGTTCCATTCCAGGTTCCTTACTGAGATGGTTCTTCCCTGTGTTATATATTCAAGGCATTTCTTTTCAATCTGCCTTAGCTCACTATCTGATGGCTTCCTGAAATGAGTCACATCGATCCTTGACCTGTCTACGCCTTTTTGCACCCCACTCTGCCAGACATGCTCTCCTAGAACTTCCCTCAGC
>JAJZKS010000241.1 GCA_021850835.1 Thermoplasmata archaeon | reverse complement strand
GCAAGGACATTTACTCTCCTTGATTCTGGTGTAAGGTCTTTTATTTTGGTAGTTCCTTCCATTCTATTACTTCCTTTGTCTGTATAGAAGACTAGGACTAATTGTGTCAGGGTATTTAAATGATACGCAAGATTGAAGGTGCGAAATTCGTATAGCTCAGAATTCAGGCAGGGAATTGTTCACAGATTGTCCAGTTTTTCCATTGTCCACGGGATGACCTCCCTTATGAAGGCAGGGCCATGATGGGCAAAGAAGTCCAGCTTTCCGGGCGTTACGAAGAATCTCCCCCTGGAGACCGCATTCATTTTCTCCCATTTTCTCTCCGTGATCAGCTTCTTCTGCGCTTCCTGATCAAATCTGCCATACATCTTGGGTTCATAGAAAATAATGTCAGGATCCGATTCCCTGACAAAATCAAGATCTGGCTGGACCCATTCCGAATCAGTTTTTCTGTATATGCTGTTCACTCCCATAATGGACAGTGCGTCCGTTATGTAGCTCATGGAACCGAAGGTCACAGGGCCACCCAGGTCTATCTCCAGGTAGCCGGTCAGTGCAGGATGCCTTCGTATGGAGCCAAGATATTTCATTAGCTCAAAGTTCATGTATTTGGATTCGTCAACGCGACCGGTAACTATGCCAACCCTTGACACAAGGTCCAGTATGCCCGCCACTGAGGAAGGCAGCTCAAATATGAACACCGGATACTTTTCTGACAGTTTCATTGCAAAGTCCTTCTGGTACCCGGATATTGCAAGAATCAGGTCGGGCTTCACCGCATCCAGAACCTCAGTCCTGGCGCTCCCGTAGCTTCCTACACGTCTGACGCCTGCCACCTCCCTGGGGCGCTGGCAGAATGCCGAAACGCCCACAATGTTGCTGCCAAGGCCAAGCTCGAAAAGTATCTCTGTGACTGCAGGGCTGAAACTCACTATTCTCTGGGGATTGAGCGGTACTTTTACCTCCCTGCCTGTATGATCAATAAGCGTTCTGGAATCCATGACAGGTGAACTGCACAATGGATAAAACCTTAAGCTGCTGATGCCAGCTTTTCCGCTTTATCCCTGGTTGGAAGGAACGGCAGGAACAGCAGCGACCCGATGGCAAATGGAAACATGTACAGGATTGCAGTTGGAACGTTGACAAAGAGCGTGAACAACGTGATAACCGCCGCCCCTATGCCGCCGCCGACCGTCTGTCCGATACCCCATACCAGCCCGTTTGACGCGCCGGAAAATTCTCTGGGGACAACCTGCCCAACATAGCCAAGAAATACAGGGAATCCACTGTATGCTGCAAAAGCGTATCCTCCATAGAGAATTATTGTCAGGATAAAATTGTGGTAGAATATGAGAAACAGCCCGAAAAACACAGTTGAAAGCACGAAGGTAACAATAACGGTAAATCTGCCGCCATATTTGGCAGTGATCCTTCCAAAGTATGGCTGGCCAATTATGGGGGAAATGTAGGCAAGGGTGATTATGGTGACCATAAGGGTCTTGCTCTTGAATGTCTCATCGAATAGAGTTGGGATAAAGGTGATGGTGCCCGTCAGGAAGAGAGACCGGACGAAAACCGCTGCAGTCAGCATGTACAGGAACGGCATAAACGCCTTCATGCCCTTTTTCTTCTCGGCCTTATCTGCAGAATCAGCCGTTATGACATTCTTTTTGCGCGATATCTCCAGTCCCCTCAAGCCAGCATATATTACTGCTGCACTGATCAGGCTGTAGAGCGTGTATATTAGAAGACCGTGAAAATCACCCAGTGCGGTCATGAGGAATACAATCACCAGTGGCATGATGGCTCTTCCAAGGCTTCCAAACGATCCGTTGACTCCCATTGCGCTTGGAGCAGACCTTGGCTCAAAGGTTGACCTGAGTACAGCTGCCCCCAGGGGGTGATAGAAGGCCTGCCCTATTCCCAGAACTGTTGCACCGGCCAGTATGAGGGCAAGAGTATATCCCTTTATGACAAAGGGCAGTGCCAGAAGAAAAGATGAGAGAGCAAGAATCAGTATCCCGACAGCAATGAGCGTACCATGGTTTCCTTTCCGATCGGCGTAGTTCCCCACCGGTGTGCTGAATATTCCCGAAATGATGTTGAATATTATGGCCATTGCCCCAAGGTATGGTATCTTGATCCCGGGCAGTTCAACATAATAAGTTATCAAAGTTGGATAAAGCAGTGTGGTGCCGTCATTTGAGAAATGACCCAGAGAGGTGAAGGCCAGTGAGCGCAGCTTACCGTACATCCTGCTGTGGATGGAATATTCATATTTAACCGTGATTTAGCACTGTACACAATCCATGTGATGTGATCAAATTATCAGAGAACATAAATTCATTCCTTTGCCAGTCAAAGAACGGCATTTTAACCTGATGGACAAGGACACAAGAACATATTTAACCGTGATATGCCATAGCTGAACCGTGAATGATTCAGACAGAATTTTCAATGGAACATCCTTATTTTATTCCATGTATCGACCCACGTATCCTCATGCAATAATTGAGACTCTATCTGAGGTGACTGGCTTCAGCCGGGAATGGATGGTTGCGGATATAGGCTCAGGAACTGGAATTCTTGCCCGCCTTTTCCTTGATAACGGCAATCACTTAAAGTGTGTTGAACCCAACAGAGAAATGCGTGAAATGGCCATAAGAAATCTTGCAGGAATTGATAGGGTGGATTTTATTGACGGGAGAGGTGAATCCACGGGACTTCCGGATGCGTCCATGGACATTGTTGTTTGTGGGCAGTCGTTTCACTGGATGGAACCCAAACCCGCAATGAGTGAGTTTTCACGAATTCTTCGGGGCAGGAAGTGGGTTGCACTCATCTGGAATGACAGGGTGATGCAGCCAGGAACTTTCACCTGGGAGTACGAGGCTATTGTGCGTAAATACAGCAAAAATTATCATTCTACGGGGAGCACTGTTCTTGACTGGGACGACCTCAGATCGCTGTTCAGGGGCAATTACAGGAAGTTCCAGTTCCCAAATGTCCAGAGACTCACGCTGGATGGAGTTATTGGGCGTTATCGGTCTGCGTCTTATGCGATTGTCCAGAACGATCCGGCTTATGGGAGAATGACTGAAGATTTTTCAAAAATATTCGAGCGCTATGAAACCAACGGAACGGTGGAAATTATACATAATGCAACACTTTTTCTTGGGACTTTCTGACATCTCCCACCGCTGAAGCATGTGGGGTTCCTG
>JAJZKS010000240.1 GCA_021850835.1 Thermoplasmata archaeon | reverse complement strand
TATCTTGCAACTCTGAAGAGGACTCCTGAGTTCATTCAGGAACTTATGGATACACTGGAGGAGCTCAAGGAGCTTAATGAATTTCCGGAGCCGGATCCCGTAAAACTGGCAGACCTCAATGGCACTTTCCACTCCATCATAGCCCGGGCGAGCGGGAACAGGTACATATTTGATTATACGGCTCAGGTCAGGCTGAAACTGAAAGTCATCAGGACTGCCCTTTTCAGCAGCAGCGACAGGAGAGCCAGTGAAATCAAGGAGCATGAGGAAGTGCTTAGAGCCATGGAGGAAGGCAACCCTGTGCTCGCCAGGGACATGATGAAGGCACATGCAATTGAAGTTATAGAATACCTGAAGACCAGTGTCCTGAACAGGATATACTAGATTTCCAAATTTTACTTTTTGACATTTCACCAGGTTTAGGGATATTTCCAGCCCAAATCAGGAGTTGTTCACAAGTTCAAATGCACAGCTATTTACTCATGTAAGTATTTCATCCAGCCATGCGAATCCTTCTCTTGGGGGGCAATGGCTTCGGTAAAGTCCATGCTCGCAGCTACAAGAATCTTGGCCTTGATATTTCTGTTTTTGCCAGAAAGGAAGAGGTGCTTAAGGAATACAGGGAAAATTACCACGTGAAAGATACATACAACGACATTGGCGAGGCCATAAACTCCGATTATGATATCGTTGACATAGTTCTTCCGCATACTTTGCATTTTCAATACGCAAAGAAGGCAATGGAAATGGGCAGGCATGTTCTCATTGAAAAACCTATAGCATCAACTCTTGAAGAATCAAGGAAATTGATTGCAATTGCCACAGAAAAGAAGGTAAAATTCATGGTGGCAGAGCAGTATTTCTTTGATGCTTCCCTCCAGCATGCAATGGAACTTGCCGTTCCGAACAATATCGGAAAAATCCATACCATTATCGTGAGGGACCAGAGAAACTTTACAAATACAGGCTGGAGGACCAACGAAGCTGCCATGGGGGGAGGAGCCCTGATCGACGGCGGTGTCCATTATATCGAAGCCATGCTTGACCTCGGTGGCGCCTATACAGAAGTCAAGGCATTAAGCTACAGGGGCGGAAAAGCTATCGAGGGGGAAGACAGCACCATGGCTCTTTTCAGTTTCAGGAATGGGGCTCAGGGCCTTTTTTATTATACTTGGGCCTACAAGAATGCTCCTCAGCTGCCGGCATATGAAATAGTGGGATCAGAAGGGAGCATATACGAGGACCTTGAATCAAAGCCAATGATGGATTTCAAGACCCAGAAGCCCCCAAAGCATGTATTTGGATATCCAGTCCTGAACGGGGAAGTATCCAAGGTAAAAGTAATTGATGTCTTTGACAGGGAAATATCAGAATTCATCAAAGCAGTTGAAAGAGATGCCAAAGTTCCTTATCATCCTGAATCCGCACTGAGAAACCTGGAAGCGGTCATGAAAATATACGGGAGATAATCTATCCCTCCCGGATGCAATGAAATCTTTTTACCGTATACAAATTACAGTGTAAAATGGATAAATCGGAGCTATCCAGGAGAATTTATTTTGTTTCCCACTTAACCGGCCAGTTCACCCTGAGGTCAGGGAAATCCTCAAACGAGTATTTTGACAAATATCTTTTCGAATCTGATCCACTGCTGCTGACAGAAATTGCCAGGCATCTTTCAGAACTTGTGCCTGAAGGAACTGAGGTGCTTGCGGGCCTGGAACTCGGGGGGATACCAATCGCTACGGCCCTATCGCTTGAAACCGGATTTCCCGTCGCATTTGTGAGAAAGAAGGCTAAGAGCTATGGCACAAGGAACCTGGTGGAAGGGACAGACGTAAGGGAAAAACAGGTTTGTTTGGTTGAAGATGTTACTACAACTGGTGGCCAGATCCTTGAAAGTGCCATTGCCATGAGGGCACTTGGTGCAAAAGTGGAACATGTGCTATGCGTCATCGTAAGGGACGATGTGGCACTTGATAGGCTGAAAGAAGTGGGCCTTGGGTTGCATTATCTTTTCCATATTGATGACCTCAAAGCGAATTGATCTGCATCTTTCCGACTTTCTGTTCCAACGGTGATTTCATTATGCACCTGAACTGAACCTTCCTGCTGGGTTCAACCTCATTGGATTATTTCCCGGAAGTTACGGCCCGGCATTATCTTTCCCAGCACATTGCCAGTCAAGGCCCGGAAATCATTGATCCTTCCGGGAGCCATATGGATTGTCTGGTTTGCTAGAACTGCAAATCCCAGGCATTCCCTTACCATATCATCGATGCCTACTTCAGAGAATTTCATAATCCGCTTTCCAAATACTTCTCCCAGGTCTCGCATAATCATGGGATTGAGGGAACCACCCCCTCCAACGATTATCCTGTTTACCGGTCCTCTGACAAATCGGTTGACCTGGTCTAATATGGAGGATGAAGTAAACCTGGTAATGGTCCTTATGAAATCATCTTCTGAGATTCCATTGAACCTTTCAAGCAAATTATCAAGATATTCCTCGTTGTAATATTCTCTCCCGGAATTTTTTGGCGGTGTCATTTGAAGGTACCTGTCCCCGAGCATATGGCGTAACATCTCCTTATTTACAATGCCTGCAGCCGCATGCGCTCCATCCCTGTCATAATTCTCACCCCAGAACTTCATTGCAGCAAGATCAATGAGCATGTTGCCCGGACCTGTGTCGAAAGCCAGGAAACCATCACTTCCAATGTAAGTCAGGTTCCCGATTCCACCAATGTTTATGCACAGGGTGCCCGGTTCATGGAATATGAGGTAGTCGCTCACTGCAGTTAAAGGCGCCCCAAGCCCCCCATATGCAATGTCTGTGGACCTGTAATCATATATTGCAGTTGCTCCAGTTCTTGCAACCAGCGGTGAAATTTCACCTATCTGGAAGGTGCCGCCATCAAAATTATTTATTGACGGCCCATGGAATACCGTATGCCCAGAATATGAAATGAGATCATAATCGTCCCCCAATTCGGAAGCGCATCTGTCCATGAATCTTCCCAGTTCCCAATGGACCACGCTCGTGTATTCCATATCAACGGGCCTGCCAGAGGCCAATCTCAGTAATTTTTCCCGCATGACTGAAGGATATTCGAAATTCTTAGACGCAATGGTTGAGAATTCGGTATCGAGGCCTTGCCCAGACAGATCGAATATGGCCATGCTCAAACCGTCCGTGGATGTGCCGGATACTATTGACAGG
>JAJZKS010000239.1 GCA_021850835.1 Thermoplasmata archaeon | reverse complement strand
CACATGATTACAAGTGGAAAATTCTATCCGGTCTCACTGTGGTACTGACCTTAGGATAGATTCCATGATCATGTCAAGTTTTCTGGCAAGGTTCTCCAGTCCGCTGTAAGGTGAAAATAGGTAGACAGCGCTTTGAGCCATAACATGGGTTTTCCCGCCGTCCTCGAATATGTAGATCCTCAGGGGAGGGACAATTCCCGCCCGGAGATCGTGTTCGAAGACCTCTTTCGCCAGAGCCGGATGAAAAACCTCGAGAATTTGGTTACCGCCAATTTCAACACCAATTCTTCTGAGATTTGACTGCGCGTCCACAGCCGATACGATCTTCAGCCCATTCTCCTCAATCGATTTCCTGAGCGATTCTACAGTCTCCTTAAATCCCATTTCCGATACTATTTCCATCTCATTCATTTCTGTCACTCCACACAGCATGCCATCTTGGACAGGTCCCTGATGAAGGATTGTGCAGCCAGCTTGATTCCCTCAGACAATGATGGGAATATGTGGCTTGTGGATATTATATCGTCAATTTTGTAGCCGTTCCTAACTGCATATGCACCTTCTGTTATGATATCAGTCGCATTAGGGGCCAGGATGTGCATTCCCACTATCTTATTGTTATTGGGGTCAACTGTTATCTTGATCAATCCATTGGTTTCCCCCATTATGTCTGCCTTGGTGAGATTCTTTAGTGAGAATACCCTGCAGGAGCATGATCCGCTCTTGCTTGAGAATTCGTTTTCGGTCATTCCGACAGCCGCAACCTGGGGACTGGTGAAGACAGCCCATGTTGATGACCCGTATTCAATCTCAAGATCATTTCCAAACATATTGCTAACTGCCACAACTCCTTCCCTGGCAGCAAGCGTCTCTAGGAACATTTTTTTGGAAACACAGTCTCCTGCTGCATATACCCCGCTGGCAGAGGTCATCATCTTTCCGGACGTAATTATGAGTCCACCTGAATCCGTGTTCACTCCTGCAACTTCCAGATTGAGATCCTTGGTGTTGGGTGTCCTTCCGGTGGCGACGATAATTTCCTGAACCTCAATTTCTTGCTTTCCGCTGTGTGTTATGGCCTCCAATACCTTCTGTTTTCCCTTGGCTTTTACCGAACTCACCCTTGCCCTCAATAAGAATGTCATGCCCTCTTCTTCCAGATGTTTCTTCAGTGCAGATCCTATTTCCGGTTCAGTCTGGGGAAGAAGCGAATCCAGTGCCTCGATAACAGTAACCCTGGACCCAAAATGCAGGAGTGCCTGCCCCAGTTCAAGGCCAATGGCTCCCCCGCCTATTATGGCAACTGAATCCGGCAATTCGTTAAGACTCCATATTGTGTCGCTTGTCAGGAAGCCGGTCTCCTTAAGGCCATCTATGTTTGGAACAGTGGGATGCGAACCTGTTGCAATCAGGATGTTGGATCCTGAAACAACTGCAATATCATTTCCATTTTTATCGTAGACACCAACAGTCTTTCTGCCCATAAACTTGCCAAGTCCTTCGAATAGTTTCACGTTGCCGTAGTTCTCCATAACCTGAACGTACTTTGAATCTCTGGCATTCGCAACATAAGACCTGAGACCATTCATTACCCGAGAAAAATCAAATTTCACCATTGTTGCCTCGATGCCCGGCATTTTAGGATGCCCCGGACGGAAAACGGAATGGGAAGCCTCTAACAGATACTTGGAGGGGACGCATCCAACGTTGACACAAGTGCCTCCAAGTGGGCCGGTGCCGATCATTGCTATGGTCATTTCACCGCTACTGAGTTCAGAAGCCTTTATGGCCGCAGAAAATGCGGCGGCTCCTCTTCCGAGTATTACGAGATCAAATTTTTCAACATTTGCAGCCAAGTCTGTTCACCACTTATTGTTCGTCAATGATTGCACTATAGTGCGATGGCTTTGCGAAAACCTTGTTTTTAAGAAGATCTTCGCGCCTTAGTTTTTCCGGATCAAACGTAACCTCGCCCGATCTCTCCTTCAGGGATACCTTAACCTCAAGCACGCCATCCTGACCCCTAAGTGCATCGCTCACTGTGGCAGCACAGTCGTCGCAGGTCATTCCATAGATTCGAAGTTTTACTTTTTCTTTTTCCATAATTCAGTTAGGATACTCCATTATTAATACAGAAAAGTAAACATTTTTTTACTTGCACTTACTAAAATGGACATATGGTGCTGAATAAATGCCATTAAACGAAGATGCCAGACTTCATAATAAGATCAGGGCATGTATGATAGAGGATTCCGGCAGAACAGTATGTATCGATCCTTCTCTGCCACTTCTGAGCCTTATCGGGAAGAAGTATACGATGATGATACTCGGGGTAATAGGAAATAAGGGCAACAGAAAAAATTTCAACGAGATAATAAGGGACATTCCATTTTCAAGCACTACCATAATTTCAAAGAGGCTACGGGAACTTCAGGATTTTCACATCATAGATAGGAACGAGGATATGGAAGGCATATACTATTCCCTTACAAATTTTGGTTGGAAACTCAGAGAAAGCTTGTTGCCTTTCCTCAAGGTAGTGGAAGGTTCGCTCCGGGAAAGTGAAAATCCACCCTGAATATATTGCCAAAAATGTTACCGTATGCAAGCACATAGAAACATTTCATTAGGAATTTCTGTACTAACAGATCTGAAGGTAACCCGAGAGAATGTGTATTACATTCTTAAATTGAAATCTGTGATCTGGCAGTCCCATAATATTGCAAGGGACCCATAGCATGCCGAACTTTTATGCAGGATATGCGATCATCAGGTAGAGGGATCTACGTTTTCCTATTTCACTGTCCAGTTAGGCATCATAGTGTTCGTTCTAATTTCAAGAAGCTGGACCTGAGTGAAAAGTATTTTCCTAAGGCATTCTGGAATATAGGTATGAAATGAGCTAACTGAGGACTGGCAAAGAGTGGAAGCACCGGACATACGTGGGAAGTCAAAAATGTTCATCGAGCTCCTATTTATACAAATTATGTAAAATGATGAAGTTGGAGTTTAAGTGAGTGCCAAGGCCTATCAATTGTAGTTTAATTCTTTTGATTTCTTAGAGAAACGGGGAATTTTTAATATGGAATATAAATCATAACATTACAGCTATTATAAAAAGGAAAAATCCCAAAAGCGTTATGACCGGGTAACTAAATTTAGAAAGTGCGAACGGGTTTTTCTTTGTAAAGGCTATGAAGGTATTCATATTCGCCGCATGGAACAATGCGCCAAGTAGTAGGAAA
>JAJZKS010000238.1 GCA_021850835.1 Thermoplasmata archaeon | reverse complement strand
GTGGGTAGGGGAGATACATGTTATTAGACCAGAATTGCTAAGACCTACCGCAGGTAGAAACTCTTTCCAACCGGTCCCCTGGAGAGACGATATAGACGCAAAGATTGGCAAATGGCTCACTGATATGCAAGGTTTCAATAGTTTTGTGAGCGTGGGAATTTCTGGTGTACAAAAAGAAATAAATAGACTAAAATCACCTGACCTGACAAAGTCGAAAAAACAAGACATTATTAAGAAAGTTGTAGAAAAAAACCTAAGCGCTAATCTTAAATCTCTCGAAAAAAAACCAGAATATGCTTCCCTGGTAAAAGAATTGAAAAGCGAACAAGAAGCTGTCATAAAGGAGTTTGAAGCAATTAAGACTGAAATTGAAAATCAAGTTACAGCTGATCAGCCTTCACGCCCAGACATAAAAAATGCCATAGGATCATTGCCATCTAATCAGAAGCTGTCCCAGCAATTAAAGACTTTGATGGAGTCTAAGCACCAGAAGGATTTGAAGATCGACCCTTTCATTACCTTGAAGGAACAAATTGAATCGATGACCAAGGAACGGTATGGGTCATTCAATGAAGCAGTAAATGCGATTGGAGTAAAATTTACTTTATACCCAAACAGCACTCACAGAGCCGAAAATGATGGTGACTTGAAGACATTTCTAAAGGGGATGAATAAAGTATTTCGAAATCTATTTGAGCATGCATCAGAAGAGACTAATGAATGGTTCAAGAAATCAAAAAATGTGGAGAAATTGAAAGATGGATATAGCGCACTAATTGCGTTTATTAGTCTCATAATTGATGAGCTGGTACCTATCAATTAAAGGGATCCTTACCAATTGACATCAGGAGATCTCCTTGTGGAAATTCATGGAAATCCTTATGTAAATAATTACATTAATACTTCATGAGGATCCTTTTGGTCGAGCCAGACTATTATAGCCGATATCCTCCGTTGGGACTGTTAAAATTAGCTTCATACCACAGATCATATGGCGATGATATCCAGTATGTTCGAGGTTGTACAGGTAACGTGGATCAACCTGATTCTGTAGAGATAACTTCATTGTTTACTTATTCTTGGAAACCGGTCCATGATGCTATTAGCTTCTACCATTGCCATTTTCCGGAAGCAGAAATCAAGGTCGGCGGCATTTATGCTACCTTGATGCCCAATAATATCAAACGTGAATTCCCCTTCGTAAAGATACATCAAGGACTCTTCCCAAAGGCCGAAAATTTGCTGCCATCTTATGATATACTACAATGGGTCGAAAAGTGGAAAGACTGGAATAAATCGATTGTTTTCACTACCAGAGGTTGCATCCGAAAATGCCCATTTTGCGTGGTTCCTAAAATAGAAGGTGGCATGAAGGAGCCTAAATTCTCCATTCTGCCAATGATTCATCCAGCTCACAAGGAAGTGGTGATCTGGGACAACGACTTCCTTGCATCGCCCTTTGCAAAGGATATTCTAATTGAGTTGAGAGATGGCGGCTATAAAGCTGACTTTAACCAGGGTCTTGATGCAAGATTGATGACTGAAGAATTTGCGAACATTCTCGCAGATATCAAGTCCCCGTCAATTCACATGGCTTATGACTGGCCCTGGGAAGGACCATATATTGAGAAAGCCATAGATTATCTCGGCAATGCTGGATATAAGAAGAAAAACCTGATTTTCTATGTCCTCCATAATTTCTATGATGAACAGCACAAGAAGGGAGATACGCCAAGTGACTTTTTCCATAGGTTACAGGACTTGATGAAATGGGGTGCGTCCGCCTATCCCATGAGATATATTCCATTGAACTCTCTCACAAGGAGAGGTTTTGTTTCCCCGCTCTGGACGGAGGAGAAGCTTGAAATGATTGCCGATGCCAGACGTGTCCTGGGATATGCAGGTACCTTTGTAAATTACAAGGCATTGGCTGAAAAGTTTCTCTCCGCGAGTTCATTCGAGGGGGCACTCGAACTGAGGCCAAGAAAGACCATGGAAGAGGAGCCAGTTCCTACAGTTTATCAGGCCTGACCGTCGATAATGACTATTTTAAAATACATACTGGTTCTGGGCACATTGCAGCCCTAAAGTCTTCCTTGGGGTCAATGACTGGGCCGTACCCTTAAGTTCCACCATGGACTGCCTAGGTGCCTCTTACTCCTGGTTGCAAACAGGAGGGGTAAAAAGACTGCATTCAAGGCTTAAATAGGGGAGCTGGAGGGCAAATGGCATCCAAGAGCTGCATCAGAGGGCACAACCTGCTCTGCATTCTTAGTTGGTGAAAAACCGTTCCAAAACTTTGAGAGCGCATGGGCAAGAGCCCTAAAAACCCAATGCGGGTCCATGAAATACTTCGACAAACTGACCTGACAATTCATAAGAAATGTCAGGTTTAAAGGATTATTTTCAGGACTTCTCTTATATACTAACAACAGTGGCCAAAACTCTGTGAAACTAAACAATATTTAAAGAACAAGGAATTGTCAGGTTTGTGCTTCCGGTATCCAGGAATACGGCGATAAGATCTATTCAACCAAACATCAAAGTCAAGTTCTTCTCAGAGGAAGATCTTCTTACTATCTTTGAGTTTGTTAAATCCAGGGAGCTTACGGATCCTAAAAAGGCCAGCTATCACAAAAGATATGGACTGCTACTGAAGGTGTTACTAAGGACTGGTGCAAGGATAGAAGAGATAGTTCCGTATGATAGGCCTGCAAGCGTAGACAAAAAAGGAAGGACTAAACCAGCAGAACATTTTCCAGGTTTACGGCCTGTTGATATTAACCTTAACCTGAACACCATTAATCTACTCACATTGAAGAAAAAGAAGAAAACTTACAGGACATTGCCTCTGCATCCGGATTTGAAGGATGCAATAATGCAGTATTTTTTGGAGTTTCACATTGACACTAAATCTGAGGATCCCTTGTTTATGATCAGAAGGCAGTCAGTAGCTGAATACCTGGACAAAATCGAAAGATCTGTTGGTATCAAGGTGAATGCCCACAAGTTCAGACATACCTTTGCAGTGAAAGCTCTTCTCGATGGGGTGCCCATCAATGTTTTACAGAAATGGCTGGCCCATTCTTCCCTAGCGATGACTACTGTTTATGCTGATGTTTTGGGGATGGATACTTCTGATTTTATGAGGGGCATTCGTTAAGTACTTTATTAAATATGTAACTAAAAATTTATATCTCCGCTTGTTTCTGCTTTGATATGGGAACTAGTGGGTAGTCCCACGATTCACCTGAGATGAG
>JAJZKS010000237.1 GCA_021850835.1 Thermoplasmata archaeon | reverse complement strand
TTCCAGTTCTGATCGCAGTTTTGTTTTCTCATAATCATTGTTGTGAACCAGCGAAAATATCAGGAAATGCATTGACATCCAGGCAAAAACGAAAACAGCGATCAGAACTGGAAGAATTCCAAATGTAACAGTCGGAGCCATCCATCCAGAGAGCACTGTAAAGCTCCCTGCTATGCCGCCGATTATTATGTTCAGGGATGTCCTTCTCTTTAGAACCATTGTGTAAAGGACCGCATAACTGAGAAATCCCAGTATAAGAAAAACCGCAGAAATGTAGTTAACCAGAAGGAGTATTATTGCTAAACCTGCAGCAAACGAAGAAATCGCAATATACATCAATTTCATCTTGTTTTCATTTACCAAGGGAATCCTGAAGGATGTTCTTGACATTTCACCGTCAATATCCCTGTCATAAATGTTATTGAAAATTACAGCCGATACAGACATCAGGTAACCCGCTGCCAGGACCGGAACCAGGACAAAAAGGTGCGATAATGATGCTGGATTCGCCAGGAAACCTGACGCTGAAACTATGAACACAATGAAAGTGACACTTGAATTTGAGATCTTTAAAAATTCAATTGCCTTCAATGAGTGACACCAATACGCTCTATTTAGCGTAAACCTTATTTAACGCTTTGTACGGTGGATCAGAGATTTCGCAGGTTTGTAATTTAGATTTTCCAGTTTTCTCAGGTACTCTACCCTGCTTTGCAACTTACCTTTTTCCAACAAATATACCGAAGATAAGAATCAATAAACTCAGACGCATGAAGGATAAGAACTCCTTCTGTTTCCTGGCAATAGTACCCGGTATTTGTTACCCATTATAGAGTAAATGCTATGAAAGTAGTTCGTAAGTGGATTGCTGTGTGTTTAAATTACATCTCATTACATTCATCCGTGAATAGTCAAGGAGTGACCATTATATAGAGACTCTTGATAAAGAAATTAGGTATACCTAATGAGTAAACTAACTGAAGCCATTTTTTCGAAGCCTACAATTGTGGGTTCAATTAGTATTCTCACTGCCAGTTACAACATTGCAACAATCTCAGTTTCGATTTCACCCATAAGTCACTTTCTCAATCTTGACAGCCTGAATTTGACTCTGCTGACATCATCTATACTGATCGGTGCGATACTTGGAGCATTTGCCTCAGGAGTGTTCTCAGATCTCTTTGGAAAAATAGGAATTCTCACTCTTGATATGGTCACCTTTATTCTTGCTGGAATCTTAAGTGCAGTTGTAAGCAACTTTCTTGAACTATTTGCTTTGAGGATCATTGTTGGAATTGGTGTCGGGACAGACTACGTGATTATTTTTTCATACATCGGTGACCTGGAGAGGGGAGACCATTTCAAAAATGCAAGTATGGCAACTGTAATGTTCTTTGCAAACTTTGGAATACTACTTTCATATCTTGTCGGATGGCTTCTACTCCTCAAAGGGGGAGAAAACGCATGGAGATACATACTTGCAAGCGGAGCTCTCTTTGCCGTCTTGTCCATATTAATGAGGTCAGGACTGAAGGAATCAAATATCTGGAAGGCGAATAGACTCGGTTCTGTAAAAGAGATCATTTCAAGAATGTTCCATCCAGTTAATAACAGAAAGACCTTCAGATACTCAACCCCCTGGTTCCTCTATCAGATCGGAGACCAGAGCCTGACACTTTTTCTTCCTGTGATACTAATACCTTATCTTGCTTTTTCGGATGCCAGTGGAGCATTTGGGTCAATATTTGTCAAACTTTTCACCATACCCGCTTCATTCCTTGCCATAATCCTTGTAAACAGGAAGGGAAAATGGTTTCTCCAGAAGTGGGGTTTCTTGCTCCGAGCAGTTTTTCTTGGAGGCCTGGGAACGATTCTGTTCTTCGGGATTGGCGCAGGACCGCTTATAGTTATACTGTTCCTTGGGTTTGCGTTTTTCTTTGGCGCCTTGGGTCCGGACAAAACCACAGTGATAATGCCTGCCATGAATTACCCTCCTGAAATAAGAGGCACTGGACAGGGTTTCAGTGAAACTATGGGAAGAATTGGAGGACTCTTTGGAGTTCTGATTTACGGAGTATTGATAACGGCTGGCCCAGGAATTGGGTTAATTTTTCTTTCTATAACCTGTTTTGCCGGTTTTGCAGTTTCCACCCCCCTTTAATCTCAAAATAAACCATTCCTCAAACCCCCTGAAGATTCCCCCTGGCAATACCGTTATTGATGAAATCCTCAAGGCCGGAATAGTTGACCATTTTCACCTTTTGTTCAGTCGAAAGAAACCTTGAGAACTCGTTCTCATAAAAGTCAAAAAGCCACTTGCTTTCTTTGGATTACACATTATATTTTAATGGTCAGCGAAACTTAATTGGAAAATTATCAAATTATAGGATGCGCAAAATGGTACAATGAGATTCAGCTAGAATTCGCCTCACTTGAAATTTATTTAAATTTTGTTAATGATGATGACTCTGGGACATAAGTAGCCCTACCCATTCACAAGCATCAGGTTGTGAAGCAGCCCCTTGCAGAATCCTGATGTCTCAATACGATCCTTTCTCTTATGGAATATCATGTGCCCTGTTGTTCTCTTGTCCGCAGAAAATGCGGATTCAGAGTTGCTTCTTCTAAAGTATTCTCTCAGGTATGCAATGGGATCATTCATGAACCTTCGGAGAATCTCCCTCCAGCGCTTAGGTCCCCTTATTCTGGAATTCTTCTTCGGTATGATGAATATCCTGGTGTTTTCAGAGAAATCATCAAGTATGCTCCCCAGAGTATTACCTGTCCAGCCTGATGCTTTCCAGATCTATTCTCAGACCGGCGATCATTTCAATTGCCTTCATGTATGCGTCCTTCTCTGATTTCATGGATACAGCATAGCCAATGTACATCCTTGTATTGAGGTCCATCAGGGCGAATGAATAGACAAACTGTCCCCTCTTCACCTTTTCGCCGATCTTCTCCCTCATTGATCTGTAATGCTTCGTTACAGTGAGAGAATACCCTGTTCCATCGCCCACAGCATTACATTTCCCGATCTCCTTTTTCCTCAGTGTCTCAATGAAGATGTTGTTCAGTATCATGATCACAAGGGGACCTGAATACAGACGTTCGACGGTCTTGTATGAGATGATCCTGTCAATTCCGAACAGCGGCAACTCATATGCCATCCTCCTGTTGCTGAGCTTCATTATCTCCTTTACCAGGATGATGAATGCTTTCTCTTTAGCATCCAGCAATGATGGCCGTCCGAATTCATTTAACACAATGCCTG
>JAJZKS010000017.1 GCA_021850835.1 Thermoplasmata archaeon | reverse complement strand
TGGGTACAAGACATAACTAGTCAGTACTCTAATCAATACTTTGTGGCAGATGCAGAAGCTTTTCAATTACAGGGGCGCACACCAGTACTTTCTGGACATGCTTGCCAACGGCCAACTTATGGGGCGCTCCTTCGTATTCCTGGGCAAAGAGGGCACTGGAAAAACGCAGATCCTCAATGAAATAGAGGTAAATGCAAAGGCCCAGGGCTTCAGAGTCTACAGGACACGGTCCTACGCTTCCAGTGAAGCCCTCATGTACCAGGCTTACAATGAACTGCTAAACCAGCTGCACAAACAGTTCAACGAAAGGTCCCTTCCTCAGATTGTAGAGGAATTTTCCACGCTAAATGAGGAAGTTGCATCACGAACTTTCTTCATTATAGATAACCTTGAAAACATGCTCCAGCATTCACGGGAACTTTTCATTTACATATCCAGGCTCGCCCCGAAGCTGGGATTTTCAATTTTCGGAACTATAACAGAAGACAATGTAGAGGATGGCAGCTCAATTGTGAGATTCCTGAATCTAGTGGGCGCTGAACCGGATATCCAGATAATCAATTATGAGAGGACCAACCTGGAGGACACAAGGGCCCTGCTCAAGAATATGAAGTATAATCTGCCATCCAGCTTCATACAGGAACTTTTCCGACTGACAAACGGGAATATACGTTCCCTTGTATACACCCTGAAATACTATGAGGAACAGGGAATAATAAATTCCAGCGGAGAACTTGAGGAAGTAACCTACAGGTATTTTCCAATCCCGCCAAGTTCAGAGATCCGGTTCGACAAAGCAATCAGGGACCTGAGCGACGGAGAAAGGAAAGTAGTTGAGATCGTGGCACTCATTCCGGAAGAAATGTCCCCAACTTTCATATCTACACTTGCCCAGCTTGAGGTCAGCCAAGTTCTGGACGCACTTGAAAAGCTCCGGGACATCGGCCTTGTTACAGAGCGAGCTGCAAATTACAGCATGGTAAACAACCGTGTTTCAGACATCATAATGAACTCCGTCTATTCAAATGGCGGATACATCATCAGCGAAACTTTCCTAAAGCAGCCTGGATTTTCAAATCTGCCGTTCATTACCAAACTAAAGGTCTTCGAATTGAGGAAGGACCCCCAACGCATAGAGGAACTGGTCAACGGGAACTGGAGGAAATTCATAGACAAGTTGAGCTATGTCGGTTTTCCCCAGGATCTGTTCATGAACCTTTCTAAGTTTGTATCCGGCAAGGAGGCAAAGGCTCACCTCGCAATCCTGTCCGCACAGTCGTACTTCAACCTTGGGAGGCTTGAGGACGCCATTGAAATTTACAATGACCCAGACCTTCTTGCAGTTGAACCTGTCTTCACAAAGCTCAGTGCAGCGAAGCTGGCGCAGAGGACTGACCGTTACCAGGATGCTATTGACATGTGCATGGACCTGCTCAGGGAAGAGCCACTGGAGCCTTATGACCGGGCTTCCGCATGGCTAACAATCGCAACTGGGCACTCTTTCCTTAACAACATTGAGGAAGGGGAAAAGGCGGCAGAAGAAACCATCAAGATAGCAAAGGAAAATAACATTTCAGAGCTCATTGCAGACGGATATGGGACTCTCGGCACTCTAAAGATCAAGAAATTTGACCTTAAGGGGGCTCTCAAGGAATACGAGGAAGCCCTGAAGCTATGCCAGGAATTCAAGTTCTACGATAGGGAGCTTCTCATGCTCAATAATATTGCCATCATTTACAGCTACTGGGGAGACTTTGAGCAATCAGCCAAGATGCTCACAGAAATCATCGAGAAATCATACATTTCAGGAGAACTGGTTTCAAGGGCATATGCAACTTACAACCTTTGCGAAATCTATTACAACATTGGCAGGAAGGAGGACTTCATGTCACACTTCCCCGGAGCCGCAGGCCTTGTGAGGATGCTTGGGGACAGCAATCTTTCTTACCCATTCTTCAGGTTTGCAACCATGGCTTCATTCGACATGATGAGTTATCCCAGTGGCGTCAAGTACGCAGAAGAGCTCCTCAAGATTTCAAAGTCCATAGGCAACAAAGCTAAGGAGAAACTGGCCAGAGGCTTGTATATAATTGTGCAGCCTACCCTGAATGAAGCGATCAAGAAGGAGCTTGAATCCATAATGGATTTGGAAATAACGGAAGCGGATGACTTTCTCCCCACCTGGTATCTCCTTTCTGGCATACACCACAGCCTGAAAGCAGACATTGAAGGGGCTCATGCTGCTTTTGAAAGGCTCGTGAAAACTGCGGATTCCCTTGGTGACTCCATGGGATTTGCAATAGCACGCCTGGGGCAGGCTATCGAGCACCTCATTAAGGGAGACAAGGAAAAACTCCTTGAAGTTGTTGGAAACGGGTATACAATAGGCAAGGATACTGTGATTTACCAGAATATTACCCAGATGTTCATGAAATATTGCAGTGATGAACTATCCAAGGAGGACAGGGAGAGCATGCCAGAGTCAACCATACATTTAGCGGTGATGGTCCTCATGGGACTGATGCCAGCTGGAATTGAGATGGAAGATGGCATGGACCGTTACTCATACTTTATTAAATGCAAGGAGATCATAGGCAAGAGGGTACCTTCTCTATGACTTCAGGCTCATTGCAGGCGCAGTGCATGTTCTATGAGGATGCCAGGTGCTATTTTCATGCAGGTTTTCCCACGGAATGCACACTCTGCTTCAACTTCTCGTCACCATACAAGGTTGTGGAAAAAGGCAAAGTAAAGGCAGTTTACACCCTGATGGACGTAATAAAATCAAGGAAAGACAATGAGCTATTCTTCCCCAGGAAAGAAGGATTCCAGAAAACACTTTAATCATATGGGGGTGTATTTTAATATTCCAATACCATTTCAAGTGGGGCCCGTGGGGTAGCTAGGATATCCTTATGGCCTTCGAAGCCGGAGACCTGGGTTCGAATCCCAGCGGGCCCGTCCCAGAAATGGGTAATTTCTCTTTAAAAATGAGGAATAAATTGCCCATATTTTTGAAAGCAAGGCCCATTCTTTCTGGCAGGCAGTCTGGGCTATTTCAATTTATGTGCCATGTTCCTCGAAGTTTAGATTTTACTCCGGATTTTCTTGATCACTGCGAATAATTATATGGGTGCCCCAGAAAAAATTGAATTCCCTTTAAATTCCTAATTACAGAAGGATGCCACTTTAAGTAGATTCTTTGCTGGAAAAATGCTCTGCCACATATTTTCCCGATGGGATGAGAAGCGAAGAAACAACTGTTCCAACTGACAGTATCAGAAGGAGGTACCAGATTAGCCTGAAATCTATTGTAAAGACATATGCAAATGGTATGCCGATCAAGATGAACGTAATTCCCACAAGGGTCCTCTGTATTGCGGCAAACATCCCCCTGTTTTCCTTCCCGATGATCTTCAGTTCGTAAGTCATTCCTCCAGCGACAAATATTGGGCCAGGGGCGGAGAATCCAAGGGAAAGGTAGAACAGGTAAGGCTGGGAAAAGTAAAATGCACCTGCAAGGAATGAATACATCCCAAGGTCCAGAAGTGAAAGGAGGACAACATATGCCTTGCCCATTGATGGGTGGGAATCAACAAATTTCTCCCCATAGAGGCCAAAGGGAACTGAAAGTGCAAACCCTATTCCAAGTGCTATTATGGCGAAAATCGGCGTTACATCGATTTTCTGGCCGCTAATAATGAAGAAATAGGATACAACGTAAACGCCAATGGCCATGAATATTTTTGTAAGAAGAATAGGCGCCACAAATCGCTTTCTTGAGGAGAGGGCCCTAGCGCTCTCCATGAAACCGGGTCGTTTTGTCTTCCTCTCTGCCTCAACCATCATTTTCCTGTTTTCCGGAAACAGGATGAAGAAGGCTGCTAATGTGGCAAAAAGCAACGTTACTCCTGAAATGAGGTAAATTATGCGGAAGGTTGAGAATACGACCGCGGCTGCAACAGTGAACATTGCAATTGCCCCGCCGAGCATTTCCATGAGAATTATCCTAGAATAGTGCTTTCCCACTATGGAAAGCCTTACTGCTTTGCCTATGAATGAAGAAAGCGATGTTTTGAAGGTGTTCTGCGACACTAGCACAATTCCGATTCCTGCGGCCATCAGGATCCCTGAATAGAGCAACATGCCCAGGGAGTCAATGAACAGGAATATGATCATTATTCCATATACCGTTGCACCGAGTATCATCAGGCCGTATGCCTTCCCCCGGTCAATGAGCCTGCCCTGCGGGATCAGAATGAAAAGGAGGATTACCTGCCCTATGCTTGTTCCGAGGCCTCCGTATATAATGGAAATGTTACTCCTTTCAAGGAGATAGAAAATGGTGTACCCGAAAACATTCATTGTCAGCGCAAAAAGAAAATTCAGGACCGAGAGGGATGATATGAACGGGCTTATTTTTTCTGATTTTTCCCCTTCGGAACTCAACAATTAACTTTTACTGATTTTTACTATAAAAGTCTTGGGATTCTTTAGGTTCGAATCATATATAGGGCAAAAGATTTTCTGGAAAATCCGAGACGTTGACATATGCGTCACCACTCAATTCAGGGCCTACATTGTAACATTTCCTGAAGTTTACATTCACCTGCCTGTCTGATATGATATACTTCCCCCCATTGTTCAGGAAGAAACCAAGATTCTCGCTCCTGTAGGGAAGAATTATATTCTCTGAAACCTCCAGCATCCTCTTCAATGTTTCAGGGGCTTCATCAGGGCTTAGCACAACGCTGTAAGCCCCGGAGATAAGGGAATCCATGAGGTCTTCGATTCTGTTGGGGAAATTTACCACAATAAGTTCGAAGAACTTTGCTACCCTATCGTATAGCTTGAAGTTGAACTTGCCCCGAAAGATGGCGTCATAGTCGCAGATCATGATTTCCTCACCCTCCATTTCCTCAAGGCCAATTCCGGGAGGGATTCCAGAAAGTTCGCTCCCTTGAATTGTTAAGCATTTGATTGACAACTGCATGGTCATATGGAGAGGATAAAAACACTTTTCCCGGGAAACCTGTTCAGGGGGTCAAGCCGGCATCCCGTTCCAAGTAAAGTGAAATACAAAGCCCACGTGCCAAAACTTATTAAGACATCCAGTTCATACCAAACAAGAGTGAAAAGAGGCAGGTTTTACAGCATTCCGTATAAAAAGGAAGACAAGGCGGTAGCGGAAGTTATAGGCGCTATTCTCCTATTTGCTGTCCTCATAACACTTTTCACCAGTTTCATGGTATGGTATATCCCTGCACAGGAAACTGCCAATGAAACGCATTACGAGACCCTGAATAAGGCAGCACTGGGAAGCCTGGTCTCTGATTTGCATTCACCATCAATAGCTGCCGGTTCAATTCTGAGTGCAACTGTTCCACTTGGGATCTCTGGTGTTTCTATATTCTCCCAGGCCAGTGACACACAGCTCTCCATACTGCCATCTAGTGCAGCCTTTAACGCGTCCATCACAGCGAGCCTACTGCTTAACCTCACCGGCACAGGAGGCACGCACACTTCAAACTACGTCAATCTGTCCTACAGGATAGCCGGAGTCATGCTTTCAAATGGCAATACACAGTATATCACAGCAATAAATTACCTGGTGGAAGACGGCTCCCTATTCCAGTTATACGGGAACAACCAGCCGGCTGACAATCTCGGCCCGCTTCCTTTAGGCATTACAGGAGGGTCTTCAGGGCACTCCATTAGCTTGTCGGCCATGGGACTAACAGGTTCCTCTGAAATATTCTCCTCTACTGGCTCACAGGTTGTGAACCTACTGGCAAACACCAGTATTGTTGATTATTTCACAAACGGAACATCAGTTACATCCTCCGGTGCAGTATACACGGTAAATAACATGTCGCTGCACTCGCTGAACTATACGTTCAATGGCACTTTAGCCAAGACATGGGATTATGCATTCTTTTCCCAGTACAACAACAGCAGGGCCCCTTACGCCACTGCGGTGGCACTTCCAGGCTGGAGTTTTGCTGGAAGCCCATTTGTTGCATCTGCATCCAACACATCTTTCTCAGTAACCTTCAGCGGCAATCTTCTGTTAAACTCATTCAGCAGCCAGTATCTTCTTTTTCAGGGTGATTAAATCTCGTTGCTTTGAATTTTTCTTTCTTGGAAGTCATTATAGATGTACATTTCCTTTAGGGAGTTTTAACTCCGAAAACAATATAATTGAATTCTGGCATACTCATTAGATAATAATGACTGGGGACAAATATGAGCTCACCATCGACAAGATTTTCAGTTCTTCGGTAAGAAACAACCCTAAACAGATCATTTCTTACATGGGCAAGGAAGAGGTGACCTATGAACGGTTCCGCCAAAGAGTCTATGAAATAGCAAGGGGACTGGTAAAACTTGGCATAAAAAAAGGAGACAAGGTGGCGGTTCTTGAGTGGGATTCTCTCAGGTATCTCGAGGCATATTATGCAATTCCACTGGCTGGAGGGGTACTGCACACGGTCAACATAAGATATCCACCTGACCTCATATTCTATACAATGCAGCACGCAGATGACAGGTATGTGATCATCCGCGATGAGTTTGTCCCCTTGATTGAGGGCAGCATTGGCCTCTTCGACTTCGTAAAGGGTTGGATAGTGTCTTCCGACCATCCGGATGGGGAACCTAAGCTGGACGGTTCACACCATTACCACAGTCTTGGGGAGGGCGCAGATTTGGTCCAGCTCCCAATACTTAACGAGGATGATCTTGCCACTATTTTCTACACTTCCGGAACAACGGGGCTCCCAAAGGGTGTCAGCTTCACCCACAGGCAACTCGTTCTCCATACTCTAACTATGGGAGTAGCCCTCGGCGATGAACCAATCAACCTCAAGAGCACAGACGTGGCCATGCCCCTTGTGCCCATGTTTCATGTGCATTCCTGGGGAATGCCGTACATGGCAATCCTCAAGGGCATGAAGTATGTCCTCCCAGGCAGGTATGATTTCAATGAAATACCCAAGATAATGAAGAAAGAGAAAGTCAATGTGAGCTTCATGGTCCCATCCATCCTTTATATGCTCATGAACAGCGAAAACAGAGATGACCTCAAATCCCTGAACCTGAGGGTAACTGTCGGTGGAGGTGCCTTGCCAAAGGGCCTTGCCGATAAGGCAAGGTCTATGAACATCATGGTAAACGCAGGGTACGGGATGTCGGAAACTGCGCCAATACTAACACTGGCGACTTATAACAAGTATGTTCACGAGCTCCCCGAAAAAGAAAGGGGAGAATTTGAGATCAAAACTGGGATTCCAATTCCTTTAGTGGATATGCGTGTCATAGATTCTTCAAGGAAAGAGGTGCCGTGGGATTCCAAGTCAATCGGCGAGATAGTGGTCCGTGCACCATGGCTCACATCAAGCTATGTTAGGGATGAAAGCAACACAAAGAAACTCTGGATCGATGGCTGGATGCATACAGGAGACCTTGCAGTTGTTGATTCACATGGGTACATTTCCATCGTGGACAGGGAGAAGGATGCAGTAAAGTCAGGAGGAGAGTTCATTCCGACAGTAATTCTGGAAGACCTAATCAGCACATTCCCGGGCATTGGTGAAGTGGCTGTGGTTGGAAGAGCCCATGACAAGTGGGGCGAGAGGCCAGTTGCATTCATTTCGGGGGCCAACAGCCTTGACCATGACAAGCTAAGGGCTCACCTGGAGCAGTTCGTTTCTGCAGGCAGGGTTGCAAAATTCTGGCTTCCAGACGAGTACATCCCAATTGACAGCTTTGAGAAAACCAGCACCGGGAAAATCGACAAGAAAGTACTGAGGGAGAAGTTAAAGAGAGCCTGATCTCTCTTTCTTCAATTCCTCCAATACCTCTTTTACCCCATCTTCAATTGGAATCGTTTCTTTCAGCAGTGGTTTCTTAGCATAAAGTGCTTCTGCCTCGGGAAGGATATATTCCCTGTGGGCAACTTCCAGTTTTACTCCTGTGGCATTTTCAACTATTTCTATGAGGCCATTGACAGAAGTTCCTTTTCCAGTGCCGATTTCGTGATGGCCCTCCTGTACTTTACCATCAAGGATGAGATCTATGCATCGCGAAACGTCATTGACATGAATAAAGTCCCTTACATGGTTTCCGTCACCATACACAGTTACTGGCTCACCTTTAAGTGCAGCATTGCAGAACAGGTATACTGCCCCCTTCCTGCTGGTTGGGCCATATATGTTGTAGAATTTCAGTACGTGCCTTCTGAGGCCGTATAGGTTGTGGTAAAGCTCTATCCATTCAACCACCTGCTTTTTTGCCAGTGAATATGGGTTGGTGGCTTCGCTTTCAGATCCAGATGTGGGGTAAACAACTATTGAATCGTGTTTCCTTGCCAGCTCGAGTATCCTCATTGAAAGATCAAGGTTGTCCTGAAAATATTCATACGGCTTATCCTTGGAAAGCCTGATCAGGGTTCTCGCGCCAAGGTGAATGATATAATCATATTTCTTGTCGGGAATTTGGTCCCCAGCATCAATTCCGTCCACTTCTTGGTATTTCTTCCTGAAATTGGAATAAATAATGGCGCCAATGAAACCTTTGTGTCCTGTTACAAGAATCTTCATGGGTTGACAATTGTTCAGGAGTTATTCTAAATATCGTTATTTTTTCGCTCATGAATGCATTATTGAACCAATAATTTTTAATACCCACGAAAAATAAAACTCCAGATTGCTGGTAAGAGAGGTTTACTTTGCCATTGGTCTTCTGACCCTGGCAACCGTTTTTTATTATCTGATAAATTCGTACAGTTCAATGAGATACATCTCTCAGACTGACTATTCATTGGTGGATCCAAATAAAGCCACAATTGTAATTCCAGTTTACAATGAAAAGGAGAATATCTTCACAGAAGCAATTGACTCTGTTTCAAGGCAGGGCTGCAGCTTCGTCGTTGTTGGTGACTCCAGTTATGAACCATATAAGGCAATAACGGAAACAAGGGGTGGGCTCTTCGTGCACCAGAAATCCAGGCAGGGGAAGAAAAAGGCACTTGCACTGGCAATGGGCTACCTTAGCACGGAATATGTCATGTTCATGGACAGCGATACCATACTCCCTGAGAATGCGGTTTCAAGCATGATGTCCCATTTCGTAAACAATGTGGGCGGAGTGGGGGCCAATCTCACAATTAAAAAGACAGGAGATCCCCTTTCATATGCATCGGAGTTCGTTGAGAGGTCCAGGGAAGTCATTTTCAGGGCCATGTCTGCCCATGGGAATGTAATGAACCTTGACGGTGCCTGCGTTATGTACAGGACTGACATAATCCGGCCCTTCATAATGTCAAAGGAATTCTCAGATTTCTCAATCATGGGGAAGTCATCACCGCTTGGTGATGACTGGCAGATGACAGGATACATAATCAAGAACGGGTACAAGGCAGTGAAGGATTACACCACAAAGGTACAATGCTATCCTCAGGAAAACGTGAAAAAGTTCTTCAGGCAGAACCTCAGATGGTCACGTTCCAACTGGATCAGGTTTGGCAGGGAGCTCCGGGAAGGCACCATAATCAAGGCAGGAGGTTTCTATACTCTGGAAATGGTCTACACTTTCGCTCTTCCGTTCATTGCGCTGGGAATAGGAATTTTCAAGCTGTATTCATTCTTCCTCTTCAATCATGCATCTTTCCAAGCTGGAGATATCTTTGCTTTCGCATTATTTGGGGACCTGAACACATTAGGGTCTCATCTATTCATCAGGGTCGCAGTTGCACTTATGAACCTGGGCGGCTCAGCTATATTCCTTGGGGCGGTGGTGCAGAGAATGAGCGGCGAAAGGCTCAAAACAATAGCATATGGTGCACTTGCACTGGGTGTGCTGTTTGTGACAAGCATCTATGGGCTCCTCACTTTCTGGAAGGGGAACAGCTGGGGAACAAGATAAACAATTGTTAAAATTCCATAAAAATAAAATTTTGAGGATATCTGACAAAAATTAATACATTATACACACTATCTTCTTGGAAAATGAGTCAACCCAACTATCCTGGCTATGAAGACCGTGAAGAAGACTTCAGCACATCAGACGAGGAGCTACAGAATTACCTGGAGCAGCTCAGGGTCAAGATCATGATCTTCGGGGCTGGAGGTGCAGGCTCTAATACAATTAACAGGCTAATGAAGGAAGGCATCAATGGTGCGACTATGATTGCTTGCAACACTGATGCCCCACACTTGCTCAAGACGAAAGCAAACCACAAGATTCTAATGGGAAAAAGCCTCACAAGGGGCCTTGGCTCTGGCGCTGACCCGAGGATAGGGGAACTAGCAGCCAAGGAATCTGACCAGGAGATTATGCGGTATATCGCGGGCACAGACATAGCTTTCATCACAGCTGGCCTTGGCGGGGGTACCGGAACAGGCTCTGCCCCCTATATTGCATCAAGATCCAAGGACAGTGGCGCGCTCACAATATCCGTTGTTACACTTCCATTCAAGTCAGAAGGTAAGGTAAGAATGGAGAATGCCACGCAGGGGCTGTCCAGGCTTTCAAATTATTCAGACACCGTGATAATCATACCCAATGACAAGCTTCTTGAACTTGTGCCTGACCTGCCTCTTGAAAAAGCTTTCAGGTTTGCTGACGAAATCATTGTTAAGGCGATTACAGGAATTTCTGACCTGGTGACCAAACCTGGCCTCATAAATCTTGACTTTAACGACCTAAGGACCATCATGAAAGATTCCGGAATTGCAATGATAGGCATAGGGATGTCGAGCGCCGAACCAGGCTTAAGGGTGGAGGAAGCAGTCCACAAAGCACTCAACTCGCCATTCCTCAAACTGGATATGAGCAATTCATCGGGAGTAATAATAAACATTACTGGCGGAACTGACCTCCAGCTAGAAGAGTCAAGCAGCGCTGCCGATATGATCAGGAAACTTGTTGGAAAGGGTACACAGATCATCTGGGGAGCCACGGTTGACCCAAAGTACACGGGGAGCGTCGAAGTGCTCGTAGTTGCAACCGGCCTTTCCTATACAGAGATACAGAATATGGGGCAGCAAACGAATAAGGACACTGGAGTAGATACAATCTGAAACTACAAAGCCAATGTTGCTAGGATGCCTAAAAAACATTTTTAATACTATTAAAAATACTGCTACGCTTAAGTGCCTCTCAAAACCTGCAGAGGGAATGTTGAGGGGAAAATTCTGGAGAAAGTTTAATGGAGCAATATAAAGAGGCCGACCTGAAAAACATAGCAACTAGCATAAGAAGGAAGATTATAGAGATGGTCTACTCTGCCAAGAGCGGGCATCCAGGTGGATCTCTTAGCATCGCTGACATTCTTGCTGTGCTTTATTTCAAGGAAATGAACATCGATCCACTTGACCCGACAAATCCTGAGAGGGACAGGCTTGTGCTGAGCAAAGGGCATGCGTCCCCCGGCCTCTATGCAGCACTTTCAATTAGGGGTTTCTTCCCGGAATCTCTACTTTCGGGTTTCAGGAAGTTGAATTCTAAACTCGAGGGCCATGTCCACAGAGGCGTTCCAGGAGTTGAGGCTTCCACGGGTTCACTTGGCCAGGGCCTTGGCATAGGGGTTGGAATGGCTCTTGCCGGGAAACTTGACTCAAAAAACTATCACGTATTCGTTATTGTTGGCGACGGAGAAATTGAAGAGGGTAGCATATGGGAAGCCATGATGGCCGGTTCAAAGTACAGGCTAAACAACCTTATTGTCATACTTGATAAGAATGGCGTGCAACTGGACGGCTATACGAAGGACATAATGCCCATTGAAAACGTCAAGGAAATGGTATCAAGTTTTGGATGGAATGCCATTGAAATAGATGGCCACAATTTTGAGGAAATAATTTCTGCGATTGAAAAGGCCAAGAAGAGCAAGGAAAAGCCAACATTCATCATCGCAAATACAGTAAAAGGCAAGGGGGTAAGCTACATGGAAAACAATCCAAAGTACCATGGCGCACCTCCTGCTTCACAGGAAGAATACGAGAGGGCCCTCAGGGAAATAGGGGGTGAGGAGTAAATGCTCAAGGGGCAGTCAGAAAGTTTAAGGGATGCCTATGGCGAGGAACTAAAGACTCTTGGCGCAAAGTACATGGAACTGGTTGTTCTAGACGCGGACCTTTCTTCCTCAACCAAGACATCGATATTCGGCAAGGCATACCCTGACAGGTTCTTCAACATGGGCATTGCGGAGCAGTCCATGGTTGCCACTGCAGCAGGCCTCTCATTGAGCGGCAAGAGAGTCTTTGCATCCACATTTGCAGTATTTCTCATGAGGACGTACGAGCAGATGAGGCAGTCAGTATGCTACAACAACCTCGACGTTAACTTCGTTGTCACGCATTCCGGAATCACCGTTGGAGAAGACGGGGCTACCCACCAGATTGTCGAAGATGTAGGAATTATGTCAGGGCTGCCCAACATGAAGGTTTCTGTCCCTGTAGATTCAATAGAAACCAGGAGCGTTATAGATTTCCTTGCAGAAAGGGGGAGGGGTCCCAACTTTGTCAGGCTTTCCAGGGAAAAATTCCCTGTACTAAATGACAAGAATTATGAATTCAAGCAGGGAAAAGCACACACCTTCAAGGACGGGGACGATGTCACAATCATTGGCATGGGCGTAATGGTGTCATTTGCCCTTGAGGCTGCTGAGCAGCTCAAGAACAAAGGCATTGATGCGCGTGTCATCAACATGAGTTCCATCAAGCCGATAGACAGGAATGCAATTGTCAAAGCTGCTAAGGAAACAGGGCATGTTGTAACTGTGGAAGAGCACTCGATTTACAATGGCCTTGGAAGCAGAGTCGCAGAAGTCACCTCTGAAGAATATCCAGTCCCGGTCTGGAGGCTTGGCATGAGAGATACCTTTGGAAAGTCTGGCAAGGGCTGGGAACTCTTTGATTACTTCCATATGGGAGTGGATGATATAGTGAAAATGACAGAAGGCTGTTTTAGGGAGGAACCAAGATATGAAAATTTTCCTTGATACTTCAAACGTGGATGAGATAAAGGAAGGCGTGGAACTCGGATTGGTGGATGGCGTTACAACCAACCCAACATTGGCAGCAAAGGAAGCCGGGAAAGGCAAGACTTTCTCAGAGGTCATAAAGGAGATCCTTGCGATCACCCCTGGGCCAGTGAGTGTGGAAGTTGTAGCAACGGATTATGAGAACATGATGAAGCAGGCATTGAAGGTTAGCCAGCTTGGATCAAATGCAGTCGTAAAGATCCCAATGACACTTGACGGGCTGAAAGCAATAAAAAGCCTCAAGGAAAAGAGGATCCCAGTGAACTGCACCCTGATATTCAATCCATTGCAGGCGCTTCTTGCGGCCAAGAGCGGTGCAGAATATGTCTCGCCATTTGTTGGCAGGCTGGACGACATAGGGGAAGACGGAATGCAGATCATTGACCAGATAAAGACCATGTTCGTGAACTACGGAATTGGCACTAAGATACTGGTCGCTTCCATCAGGAATCCTGTGCACGTCCTGAGGTCAGCTGTGATTGGGGCAGATGTTGTGACACTGCCCTTCGATGTGCTCAAGAAGCTTCCATCACATCCAAAAACAGACGAAGGCCTGAAAAGATTTCTGGATGACTGGAAGAAAGTATCGCCAAGTGGAGAATTTCCACTTTAAACCATTTTTATTGAAACTCAAATCTCCTTTAATAAAAAAATACTCGGAAAGAAAGTTTTGTCTTGGAGGTTCCCAGTCATATTTCATTCGACCAGGCAGCACTGAAAAATTGGGGGAAGTGGTTCAGATTAAGAAAGAAATGAATAATGAGGGCTGTAGGTTCTCTTATATTAGTACAGCCTCAAAGTCTCTAGATTTCTTAAAGCAACCGCGTCTATGCCAAACTTGGATCTTATCAATCTGGCAAACTCCGCAGCCTTTTCTCCGTCACCATGATTTACAAGTATCTTCTGTGGCTTTGGCTGCATAGTCGCTATGTAGGCAAGAAGCTGTCTCTTGTCAGAGTGCCCTGAGAATCCTTCTGAAGTTTCTACCGCCATTCGGATCTCATATCTTGTGGCCTTTCCGCCATCGGATAGAGTAATCTCTGAAGACCCCCTCTGTATTCTTCTCCCAAGGGTGCCCTCTGCCTGGTATCCAACAAATACGAGGGAATTCTCAGGTGATGGTGCCCAGGTTTTGAAGTACTCCATCACGGGGCCACCGTTCATCATTCCGGATGTGGCAAGAACGATTTTCTTCTCGTTGGAATCGCAGATATCCTGTCTCTGCTGCCTAGATTCAACCTTCTTGAATATCTTGCTCAGGAACGGGTTTTCCCTCTTGATCATTATGGATTCCCTGAGATTCTTGTTCAGATATTCTGGATATGCTGCATGTATAGCTGTGGCCTCCATGATCATACCATCAAGGTAAACAGAGCACTCAGGTATCTTTCCCGTCCTTATGGCCTCTTCCACCACAAGCATGACTTCCTGGCTTCTTCCAACCGCGAACACAGGAACCAGCACAGAACCGCCTCTCTCAAAGGTCCTGTTCACAATGTCTGCAAAATTGTTTGATGCTTCTGCCCTTGGGTGGTGATAATCATCCCTGCCAGCATAAGTGGACTCAGTCATGAATGCCTCTGCCCTTGGGAACTTGTTGTTTGCCTGGTTGAATAGCCAGGTTTTCTCAAATTTGACATCACCGCTGAGAACAATGTTGTAAAGCCCTTCCCCTATGTGTAGGTGCACTGACGAAGAGCCCAGAATGTGGCCAGCGTTGTAAAAAGTCAGTCTCATGTCCCTTGTAATATCTGTGGTTTCATTATATCTTAAGACAATGGAGCGTTTCAGGGCTCCTTCCAAT
>JAJZKS010000016.1 GCA_021850835.1 Thermoplasmata archaeon | reverse complement strand
TTTACCGAACTGAGTGGCATCATGACTGTGCTCTGCTGTCAGCGATATCCGGGATGCCATGAACCTTTCTGTGTCAGCTGAGACATGAAGCTTGATCCATCCCTTCCTTTTCTTTGCCCATTTATTGGACATCCAGTCCTCGGATTGTGGTCTTGAAGCCTGTTGAATCCGCTGCAACAGAAGAGGATGCATTCATAATCTCAGGCACTTTGATCCCCCTTATTCATCGAAATATTGATGTGTAGGAGATTCTTGGCACTCCAAGAATATCCTGAAATATCCTCATGTAAGATTCAAGGGATATGAATGATGCATTGAAAACCGCTCTGATCCTCGCCAGGATCTCAATGATCTTATCCGGAAGAATAAAGGGCCTTCCGTTCTTCTTCCTGTTCTGTTTCTTCAGATCAATAGTGTAATTATTAATATCTTTGAGGTCAAGGATATCCTACATGCGTCTGACAAGCGATTCATTGTACGGGGACCATATCCTTTTATTACTGCTCTTTCCGTGGACTGAGGGGTTGTTGTACTGCACAAACAACACCCATCCTATTTTCAAGAAGAATTATTGCATTAATTATGCAACACAGTTTTAAATTGAAAAATTAATTTAAAGTTAAACGGTGTTAAGCCCTCTGTCCACAGAAATGCACTGTCCGTTTATTCCAAGAGACATTTCACTGGCAAGGAAGGCATTGACCATGGCAACTTCTATGGGTTCAAGTTGGGTCTTCTCCGAGAATTTAGTGACATTGAATGGGAAAACTTTGTAGTAATTGTCCTCCTTGCTCACACCGCCAGGCAATACGCCGTTTACCCTGATGTTGTATTTCCTCAGGCTCTCAGCAGACTTCCTGACAAGTTCTTCCAGTGCATATTTGGAAACATTGTAGGACAAGTCATTTCCTTTGAAAATATGCCTTGAAGCGCCCACTAAAACAAAAGAGCCACCCTTTTGCAGCATTGGTTCAGAGAATACCTTCAGGACCGTTAGCTGTGAAATCAGGTTTATATCGAGCATTTTCTGGAAATCCGCCCTTTCTGGAAAGAGGCCCTTGAATGACTGCCATGTTCCAACATTTGAGACCACAGTGTATATACTGCCATAATCAGATAGAATCTTATCCCTCACCGCTTTCAGCTCTTCCTCATTCGTTGCATCTGCTTTGTAAGCCTTGATAGTGGAAGACTCCACCAGTCCAAACATATTTCCGGTTCTTGAGACAATTGCAACTTTAGCGCCAAAGTTGATAAGCATTCTCACCGCAGAAATTCCCTGTCCGGGACCAACCCCAATTACAACTGCAACTTTTCCCGCCAATGAATCTCTGATTAAATCTACCATGATTCATTAACAATCCATCTTTAATTAAGGTATTTGGGGTTCCGACAAATTGCGTCCTTTTGAAAGAGACTTTTACCGGACTCGTAAAAAATTATGGATTGGAAGCCAAAGTGAAAAATGCCCCTTGTCACTTAAAATGAAAAAATCCCTCGATAGAGGAGTATAGAGATTGATACGGCAAAGACCACTGCGATTCCAATGTAGTACCATGTTCGTTCAGGGACTTTTTTAACCGGAATGCCAAATTCATCGTACTCCGTCCTGTTTTTTGCCTCCCAGTTTGAAGTATTGTAATTTCCATTAAGCAATTCGTCCTCTGGCTGCTTGTTTTCTGAGGTATCGCTAGAGCTTTTTCTTCTTGAACCAAATCCTCTCCGGAACATAAAGGGAAAGAACAGGAAAAATGGGATGTAACCTCCGTAAAATGAATTCACTCTGATGAATGTTGGTAGTACGAAGTTTATCACAATGACTATGATTGCATAGACAACTAGAATAATTACTGAATTGCTTAATCTCCTCATGGAATCTTTCCTGCTGTACTTGAATGTAATTTCTTCTTAAAATGTTTGAGTAATCTTCAGACCCAGCCTCTTCTCCTGAATAAAACTAGAAGCACCACTGCCAGCATAACCATAAACGCATCGAGAGCCCAGAAACCTGCAATGGAACCAGTACCAGGCTGAGTGAATCCCGCTGTAAAGTTCATTCCATAAAACCCTGTCAGAAAAGTCAGTGGAAGGAAAATAGTAGCAACTATGGTGAGAAGCCTCAGGATATTGTCTGTAAAAGCCGCACGCATTGTGAAATAAAGATCCCTGACATCCCCGGTTCGAAGCATGTAAGTATCCAGTGTCTCAATGAGCTGGAAAGTGTGGTCATAGACGTCCCTGAAGGCAGGCATTAGGTCCACTGATAGGAACTTCACAGACCCCCTCTCAGCAAGGGAGACCACATCGCGATGCTGTGATAGCATTATCCTCAGTTCGCTCAATTCCTTTCTTGCTTTTGATATGAGCCCAAGGAGTCCTTTTACATCAGAGATATCTCTGGCCTTGAGGGAATCAAAATCAAGGACTTCACTCCTTATGGAAACAAGCCAATTTTCTATTTCTGAAAGGACCGTATAAAACGAGTCCACTGAGAAATCATAGATTGTGTGAAAAGCAACAGAATTCAGGAATATTTCCTTCTTCAGTGTCTTTGCCCTGTTCTTCAGAGCTTCCAAGGAGTGGTTCACTATGGTTGAGTTACCTTTGTGAAGGGTCATGATGTTCTTTTCGGACAGTACAATGAATATCTCCTCCACACCATATTCAAAATTACCTTCAACTGTCTTGACAACTCCCTTGGATACAGAAAAAATGTAGTTCTGGTAGTCTTCTGTTTTAATCCTCTGCTTTCCGGTGCCAATATCCTCCACTGTCAGAGGATCCAAGAAAAAGAAATCGCCGAGCACTTTTAGGGTGTCTGCGTCGAAGTCCTGCACATCGAGCCAGTAGTTTTCCTGTCCAGCCACGGGCTTCAGATCTTCATTGTTTGTGAGTTCTTTTGATGAAAGTTCCTTGTGGGAAATGCTTGACAGAGTAGCTCGCATTATATTGGAATTCTCATTATCATACTTTAAAGTTGCCGCATCTATAAATAAAAATAAGGTATGAGATCAAATTATTTAACTAGAAAATGATTGAAAATGGATTTCCATGGCAAAATTTCTAGAGTGCCCCAATTGTAGTTTTGTTTTCAAAGCACCAATTATGGATATGAAATTCTCTCACCTTGGATGGACCATCCCTGGAACAGGAGTTGTCAGGTGTCCGCAATGCAAGGAAGAGAAGCGGAGAAAACATTACAAACTGGCGCAGGAAACAGACCTGTCAAAGAATCCCGCCGTAGATGCTGGTGTGACTGCAAAGGCAGCACCAACTGAAGAATCAGACCTTGTTGAAGAATCAAAATACGAGGATGAGTGATTGATCCAGGTATCAGGACTTACCCGGGTATACGGCAACACAGTAGGCGTTGAAGATCTAAATTTCGAAATCCGGGATGCACAGATATTTGCATTGCTTGGCCCAAACGGCTCAGGAAAGACCACTACCTTGAGGTTGATGACGGGCATGATTTCCCCCACAAACGGATATGTCTCAGTTGATGACATCAGAACTGACCAGTTGCAGCTATTGCCGGAAATTCACAGGAAAATAGGTATATTGCCAGAGGTACCGGGGCATTATGAAAACCTCTCTGCATACAGGAATCTCCAGTTTTATGGCCGAATGTATGGAATGAGTGATAGCGCCATTGAATCCAGGACCAAGGATTTGATGGTTGAATTCGAGCTTTGGGACAAGAGGGACTCACTAGTAGCCACATTCTCCAAGGGTATGAAGCAGAAACTTGCCATATTGAGAACCGTGATGCATGATCCGAAATACGTGTTTCTTGACGAGCCTCTCTCCGGACTGGACCCTGAATCCTCCAAATTTGTCCGGGATTACATGAAAAGCCTCAAAGAAAACGGGAAAACTGTTATTCTTTCAACGCACGACCTTGACGATGCAGACAAACTGAGCGACAGAGTCGCAGTTATTCGGAACCGCCTTCTGGCCATAGATTCACCAAGTGCCCTTAAAGCGCAGGCTTTCAAGAGAACGGTTGTGTTCCATATTGAAAGCATCCAGGGCCTGGATCTGAAAGAGATCGAGGCCATGCCATTTGTAAATTCTGCCAGAATCTCCAAGGATTCTCTAGTAATGGAAGTAGACTCTCCGGAAAAGAACAATCCCGACATAACCGCATACCTTGTTGGGAAGGGGTTCAGGATACAGTTCATAGGAGAAATCAGGCGTTCACTTGAGGATGTTTACCTCTCTATTGTGGAGAAATCAAAGGAGGGAAAGCTATGAATATCAGCCTTGTGCGGGAAATGATGCGCAAGGACTTCCAGGAAGTCCGAAGGAATGGGTACGTTTTCTATTCTCTCCTGCTCCTCCCCATTATGCTTGTGGCTGTCAGCGTGATAGATTCACTTGCAATTGCACTTTCAACCAGCGGGCAATCAAGGGCGCTTCTTTCCACTTTCTCCACCATAATGGTCTTCATTCCTGCAATAATAACCTCTCTTATCGGATCAACGAGCGTCATACTTGAGAAGAACAACCACAGCCTTGAACCGCTCCTGGCCACGCCCATCACGGATTCCGAACTGTTTGCGGGCAAGGCTCTTGCACCCCTTTCCATAGGAATACTGCTTTCTTGGGTAGCATTCACCCTTTACATAGTCGTAATGGACGCCCTCACCTATGGGCATCTCGGATACTTCCTGTTCCCTACAGAACTGACAATGGTACAGATGTTCTTTCTAGCTCCCGTTACAGGTATGCTTGGAACCTTCCTCACCCTTCTGGTATCTTCAAAGATGAAGGATGTGAGAGCGGCTCAACAGGTATCAGCCTTAGTTGTGCTCCCACTGCTGTTGCTGGTGTTCCTGCCATTAGTGGTATCAGGATCGGATCTTCTAATCAATTTGTTAGCAGGTGTTGGATTTCTTGTTGCTGCATTAGTCATATTTTTTGTCAGTGTAAAGGCATTCAGAAGGGAGACCATACTCATTTCATGGGGAAAGTGAATTTTTTCCCCAATGACCAATATTTGGCAAAATCCTTTAATATCCTATCTTTGGAAGCAACCTAGACCATAGATTCAGACTTGATGTTCTGACTGCCTTATACCTTTTTTCTAATATTCATCTTAACATAGGGTGGTTTACTTGAGAAAGTCCAGGTTATCAAGAGTGGGATGGGCAATTTACAAGTTCGTAAACAGATTCCCCGGGAAGAACTGAACTGAAATTCAATTTTCCCGATACTGTTGGAAGCATTTGCTTACAGTTACACAATGTGAAGTTGCAACCCGCAAATGGTTCCATTTTTCTTTGCCAATTGAATTGGTAAATTTCTGTTATGAACATATCCTGGTTTAATTGATACTTATGCAATAGTGGGTTAAATTTTTGAATGATATCATAAGCTCATTCAACAGAATCAACAAGTCTATGGGGAATCCGGCATAGGCCTTGGTAGGATGTTTTTTTCTGCAACTTTATAGAACATAAAGGCAAACAAAACTGTAGCTATGATGGCGAGAATATCCCTGATTAAAGCAGAACCTAGAACAAGGACCTTTATGTTCTCAATCTGCCCCAGTGCGCTGCTCTGGTAGTTCCATGAAATGAATGGATTGAGGAAATATGTAAAGCTATAAGTAAGTAGCATGAAGATCGCCCCAACAGCCGAGATAACCAGAGCATACTCCTCTCTGCCCATTACCAGCAGCAAAGGTATGAGCCAGAGGAAATACTGTGGATTTACAAAATTGTAGGTCAGGAAGAACAAGAAAAAGATCAGGGCAGAATAATCCACCAAAGGTACCTTCCGCAAATAACACACTGCAGTAACCAAAACGAATAAGGGAATGAAGGCCCAAAGGAACAGTGACGGAAAAGAAGTAATGCCAAAATAGGAAATCATTACCTGCCAGCTTAGCCCATTGCTGACAAATGAACCCCCATATGTGGGAAAGGAACGGGCATAAAGAAGGTCAAAAACTGAGCTGAAAATTCCTCCAGTAAACTGGTAAATGAGAAGAGTAACTGCAAGAGGAGGAAGGATTGCAGTCATGTCCCTGATTCTGTTCTTGGAAAAAAGGAGTATATATGGGATTATCAGTGCCGGGAAAACCTTAATAGCGGCTCCAACTGCGGCAAACATCACTCCCATCCATGATCTTCCGTTCCTGCTGAATATAATGGCCTGTAGCATAAAGGCAGTTGCCAGAACGTCAAGTTGCCCCCACATTACTGCCACAACCACAATGAAGGGGTTGAGGAGCCACAATTTCCAGTGCATTTTTCCTGTGAGGCTCTTTAGAGAGTAGAATATCCAGTAAAATGAGATTAGCAAAGGCAGCTTGACCAAACCATATAGGAGTGGTAAATTTAATCCCATAAGGGATTTCCAGGCCCCATAGGGATTACCAGACTCTGTCCCAAGGTAATTCAGGGATGAATTCACTACGGGGGCCACGGAAGGTAGCAGCAGGTAAATTCGGTCAACAGTATAACTCCAAATAAGGAACAAAGGAGGATATGCCCATGTCAGCCCTGGCAGAACTGAAGCAGAAGACCTGTACGGGTCCACGCCAGATAAGATCCTGAAACCGGGGGAAATAAGAAAATAATCATCGTATCTCTGGCCAAAGAGCACACTTATGAGAAAAAAAGCCGGAAACAGCGGCCAAATCCGAACTTTCCTGATATCTGAGAAGGCCAATGCCAACAATACGCAGGCAATCCCTGCATAAAGTGCAATGGAAATAAGGATACCTTGATCTGAACTGTTCCAGTTAATTGGCACAGATGCTGAACCTGCATTTTGAGCCACTACCTCTAATACTCCACCAGCATTGTAAAGACTGCCTGAGATCCTGAGATAAGCCACTGCGAAAGTTGTGGAGTGATAGTGGAAAGTACTCTGCATTACCAATTTGCCAGATTGGACCAACTGAACACTCAAGTTTGAAAAGTCAGATTTGCCCTGAACAGTCAATTCCACATTTACGAGCCCTGATAATGAAGAAGGAACCGATATATTGCCTGGAACAATAGTAACAGTTAGACCGTTGGTGCCAGTTACAGTGTAACTTCCTCCGGGGCTCAAATCTATGGAAAAAAAGATGGAAACTGCAATTGAAAGGATACCTGCTGCAAATAGAAAAGAGAGGATGATCTTGCGGTTCTTCTTGATCTTTTCCGGAACTGCAACTTTTTTCAATCTCCCACCAACTATCAGTTGATTTGGGAATTAAATCTTCTCATTGCGAGGGCAGAAGTCAGAGATGTAATAACATAGGAAAAGAGCAGAGCGTCATACAGGCCCGGAATATAACCGAGACTTCCTGGGTATTTTGTTACGCCGAACAGATAGGAAGCGAAACTCGTTATGGATGAAAAACCAACCATCTGGTAAGTCAGTACATCTATCACCAGGAAGAGTGCCAATAAAGAGGACCCGGCGAGTCCTATGGAAAATACGCGCCTTGAAGGTTTCGTAAATATCACAGCTGCCCCGGTTAAATCTACAATGGCTGTTGCAAGGAGCCCATACCAGTGGATAAAATACTTAGGGACAAGGCCAAAATCTGTCTGCAGATTACTGTCCGTGAAAAGGATTGCGATTGTAACTGAAAAATCTATCAGGAAAAGCAAACCGACCGCTGCCTTAAAGTGAGTATTGTTTTTGGCCATGTCAGATAAGATATATTCAAATAATGCTATTTAAACTTATATATTTTATATGTATTACTATTTGATAATAACGTGCCGCTGGTTTCTGCATCCACTTGCCAAAGAGTTGAATCGTCACTCTCATGCATTTCTCAACAGGTATTCCTGCATAAAGCAAGAGCACGCGTTCATTAACCTTTAATAGCTCTTAACGAATTAATTTGCAGTGGTTGCCAAAACAGGGGAATGTTTTTTGAGACCAAAATTCTGGGAGTTTGGAGTCCTACTCAACACTTTCACCTATGAAAGAGTGCATGATATCCGATTGCCCCGGGTCCCAGGCATATTCAGAACATACTCTAGATTGAAACCTGTTCCGGGCAACCTTCGGAGCTTTGAAGATGCATTCTTCTGACACTGTAAAAAGTGTTGATGTGATCGTGAGAACCAGGAATTCAGGAGCGTCGCTGAGACAGTGCCTTGAATCTGCCAGCAGGTCTCTTCCAGTGCGCAAGTTCATCGTTGTGGACAACCACAGCAGTGATGATACTGTTGAAATTGCCTCAGGTTATGGTGCAGAAATATACCCGGAGAATACTGGCCTTGGTTATGCCACAACACTGGGCATAAGCAAAGCTGTTACTGAAAATATCGTATTCCTAGACAGTGATGTCTTAATGAGGGACCCCCTATTTTATCACAAAGCCTCTGCCATTCTGAAAGAGAGGAAAGTTGGGGCTGTTGTAGGGCAGGCAATAGGCCATAAATTACTCTACGGCCTGCCCTTGAGCCTGACTGTAATGCCTATCAAAATTGCCTCCAAAATATCAATCGACCCCAGGGTGATGGGCAGAGAGACATACTTTATGCAGAAATATTTAAGGGATAATGGCTACAAAGTCAGGTATTTGCCTGACGCCATGGTGCACAATTCCACACACCGGAGCAACAGGCACTGGCCTGAGTGGCAGGGAGCCTGGGTAAGGAATACTTCAGGGATGCGTCCGAGGGAACTGGCTTACTCCATGCTGGTAATATTCCTGATGTTGTCAAACTCCAGGAAAGTAAGAAATTTCCTTTATATTCCAATTTTCCAGGCAAAACTTATGAGAGGCTTTGTTCACCCATTGTACTGGCAGGACAATCTCATCAATATAGATAAAAATAGAAGCGTAGAAGTGGAGGAGTCAAAGAATTGAAGGTCTATTCTGAACGTTTTCCAATAAAGTATCTATTTTCGAACTATGGCATCTGCCTTGGCGTTGACACAAAAAAGGCATCTTATCTCTTCCTGATGTCAAAGATGGGCATAATCTTCCAGAAGCGCCCGGTTGGGGATACAGTGGTTGAAGATCTTGACTACGAAATTCCTAGAATCCATGAGACGTTAGTGCACAAGGAGTAATACCCTGGCACCTATTGTATATCTATAGAGGTCATAACGGTCAAAAAGTGGTCTCCAAGTATGGAGAATGGCCATATTTTGCCTATTCTGGCGTCAACAGCCTTAATCGAGCTGAATCGCCTGGAAAACTTCTCCACATATCCTGAAAAGTTCGATGGAGGAATGAACACTGGAACGCCATAAACTGAATCCACTTTAAATCGGCTATGAAATAAGTTCCGAATCTCCATGAAAGTATAAGCGTAAACATCAATGCAAAACCTTGATTCTCCTTCTGGAGCCATGGGCTTTAACCTTGCGAGAGAGTGGCGGAACTTTAATTTTGCAAGGTATCCGAGTATCTCAGAGGCACACATTCTGTTATAAATTCCAAGCACAAGTTTTCCCCTGTCGCAAAGTAACCGATGAAAACCTTCAGGAAGTGAATGTATGTCGCTGACACAATTTATGGCGCCATATGTGGAATATATGCCTTGGAAAGAATGGGCACCAAGTTCGTCGGCCAAGATGCCTATTCTATCAGCATTCCCTTTGAAAGTTGTGAGATTGGAGGAAACACCCTCCTGGACGGCTTTTTTCCTGACTGCGTCAAGCATCTTCTGGGAAATGTCTACCGCAACTATTTCATGTCCTGACTTTAGTAGTTCTATTGTTTCTGTGCCTGTGCCGCAACCCACTTCAAGTAACCTTTCCTTGCCCGGGAAAGTTTTGGAGAGCAAGCTCAGTGAATTCTCCCGCAAAAGTGAATTCACTGGATTTCCGTAAATGTGGTGGTCGTATTCATCAGCAATGGAATCAAATTCAGCCTCAAGCCAGCGGTAATATTGGGACTCTGACCACTTTCCCTTTAGCTCTTGTTTCATTTCACTCAGGCAGATGACCCTGTAATGCTCCCCATACCATTTTCCAGTCCTCTCACGGCCATATTTATTTATAAACAGGGCCATTGCTTCCTTCTTCATTTCTTCATCTGAAACCAGCTCTGCTCTGAACTTCTTAATGTTTTCAGCCACGATAACTTCCGCAGTTCCATTCCTCAGTATATATGATGGCCACCTTGTGCCTTTCACGGGGGATGCCAGGTAAAGGTGATTTTCATCCGCCGAATAGGCAAGTGGGACAAGCCTGTCGCCAACTTTCAGTTCCAGACTGCTGTCATCATGAGAAGGCATCTTCCAGCTTTTAGTAGCTTTGGGTTAATATTCATTGCTTTTTGGGTAAAAAGACAAAGTTTATTCCTGAGCAACTGAATATATTCTTTTATCTGAACATGAAAGCAAAAATGGCCATAGCCTTTGCACTGTCCATTCTGATGGTCGCCTCCATTTCTTCTTTTGAACTGTACACATATGAGAACATTAGGAATCACCCCGGTTTGGTCTTTAAGGTAACGAATATGAACAGCGACCTTGGCCAGGCCTTTTCTTCAGGTTCCATTCAAGCTTTCGGGCAAAATGGTTCCTCTATATTGCTGTCGGGAACCAGCACATATTATAAACCAACAGACTTCAGTACCCCAGCTTTAGTCGGCTTACGCTCACTCAACGCAAATGCCACGGGCACCAACTTGAGTAAGGTTGCCAACCACTATTTCCACAATGGAAGCATTTTTGGCACATCCTGGAACGGGTCATCGTGGATACTTACCGGAGAAATTTCATGGGGAAATGTAGATGAGGGTGCTGCAGTGGTGTTAAACAAAACCGGAGATTACAACCTCACGCCGGAGCTGGGGAAATATTTCCAGAATGGAGGGATATGGTTTGACTCGTGGAATGGTTCTGGCTGGCTCTTTGGAGGTAACGAGGATAAGCATGCGTCCCTGGTAGGACTTTACCATGGAAAATACATCAACTATTCGGCCCTCATGGGCCCGATTGGCTATGACTCTTGGATACAGCTAATCCTCTGGAACGGCACTTCTTGGCTTATAGGAGGGCATTTTATTTTCGGCTTTCTCACCAGCGGCTGGTATTATAATGTCATTTCAAGAACGGACTTTTACAAATCTGGAGTGTATTCTGCAATTTACACCCAGGGGAAATGGATAGTAGGGGGAGGTCCAAAGGCAGCCCTTGAAGTGATAAGCGGCACTTCTGTGTCGAAGTCCTTCAACCTGCCAGCTTATTTCAACAACTGGGTTAATGGTCTTGCCCCTTTTGAAAATGGCTTTGTTGCAGGCGGTGAAGCATCTGCTCAAAATGGGCATATGGAACCTGCACTCTATTATTTCAATTTAACCGGTTCAGGGATCGTTTTTACAAATATCACTGATTACCTGCCTTCCTCCTTTTCCATGGGGCAGGTGCAGTTCCTCAGCCCGATTTCCATGAGTAATGTCACAGGCATTTTGATTGTTGGACAGGGCAATTATAATGAGACAAACGGGCACAGCAACGGAGCCATTGCTCTGCTGACAGATTAGGCATGGGACAAATTGCAGTGAAATTGGAATTCTCACATCATTTAGGCTTATGTAATCCTGACAACTTCAATTAACTATTGATAAAGCAGTGGGTCAAGTTCCCGTGTGTGTCACGATTTAGGTCCCTTTTTCTTTCTGAACCTTTTCCTGACCAGCAGAAAAGAGCCATAAATTGCAAGTGAAATCGCGGCTATAGCAACTGGCACTGTTATTAATGAATTGAGATACCAGGGTGTGTATCCATAATTGTTCTTTACAAAGACATTTTCTGAAAAGTTGCTCATGCTAGTGTTGGTCTGCCCATGATCCATGTATGGGAGCGAGGAGACATTGAATTGAAGCCGTCCGGGGTAAAGGCCAGACACATTGTTGAATTCCTCTGCAAGAGCTATGCTGTCAGCAGGAGCGGATGGAAGCATATACAGAGACTCATTGGTGAAAGTTAGTGCTGGCCTAATTTCTGTTCCAGTTGTATAAGGCTTGTTAAAGTCAAACATATCCAGCATAAGATTTGAATCAGACACTAGGACGTTTAATGCCGGCATGTTCCAGTTATAGTCAATAAAGCCTAGTATTGAAGTATGACTCATTATGGTACTGGAAACATAGTTCTCCTTTGCATACGGAGAAATAAGTATAAAGGGGACCCTGAAGCCTAATTGATGTCCATCTATTTTTGGAGGCGCAGCCTGATCGTAATAGCCTCCTCCTTCATCATAGGTGACCATGATCGCAGTGCTGTTCCAGTACTTGCTTTCCATAATGAGATGGATGAAATAAAACATCCAGATTTCCCCCGCCAGTATATTATCTGGCGGATGCTGGCTGTATCCAAAAGCACCGCCGGAAACAGGGGAAATCCAGCTCACCTGTGGGAGCTTCCCGTTTTGTATTGAATTCAAGAAAGTATTCCATGAGCCGATGTTGGATAGATGGGAATTCATTCCGCTGATAAAATCGAGCGGGCTATCCCCAAGCACTGGAGTCTTAAGATAATAAGCCCAGCTCACCCCATAGGAATCCATTTCATTGAAAATAGTCTGACCGTATGGCACAAATGGAGGTGGCGTAAGTTGGTCCGCCTTTACTGGTGAAAACCCGGCGAGGCTGTAAAGGCGGTTTGGCAGTGTTTCACTCAGTGTACTGCTAAAATACATATCAGCAATTGAGTACTGATGTGCGAGATACCATTCCAGACCCATCTGTGTGGAAGTGAAATACTTTAGAGAATCCGGGCCGGAATTATTGAGAAATCCATTCATGGAACCATTGTTCCAGTCAGCGTGGTAATTGCTGTACCCTTCGTAGGGATTACCGGTGTTGAAAGTGCCGTTGCTTACAGCAGTGAGGTTCTGGGAGATATAGTGACCCACAAAATTGTATGGGATGGATACGTTTTGGGCAAGGTTACCATTCTGGAGTTTTCCATATGTCCCGAATATGTTGTCAAAACTGTGATTCTCCATCATTATGATAACAAGATGCTTTATTGGAGTTTGATTTGGCTGTACCGCTTCAGAAAGCTGCAGACCACCAAGAAGCAGAAGTGCTGAGAGTACTGCTGCGATTAATATTCGCTTATTTGACATAAATCCATTGCTCCTCTTCTTCAAAAAAAGAAATCATGCCGGATAATGCCAGAACAAGGCAGTTAGATGGAAAAGCCATCAATTGCCTTCCGATAATATTAATCACTTAAGCACCAGCAGTAGGCAATGACAGTTTGGTTGATATGCTGATAGATAATATTCATGGCCGGCATTACATCACTTTTCACTGGACTGCAGATGCCAGTATCTGTAACTCTTGCCTCTGTGGAACTGAGCAAATGCGATCATAATGGAAATGATTTCTATGAAGATTGCAACAGACAGGCCGAACCTCTGCTTTCCATATCTCCTCTGAAATGTGAGAATGATGCGGATGGACTGTCCCATATCCCGAAAACTACCCATGCTGATTGATGAATGCCAGTTGTTGTGCCGCTTGGACTGGATATGGCCGAAGTTGATTCTGGTGCGCTGCTGCAAGAGGTTCCTAAAGCTTGAAGGCATGGAGTTGGAGACTTCAATGTCCCTGGCATATACTATCCTTTTTCCTGAAGCATAAACCTGATGGCAAAGGAATTCGTCATCATTGATTATTTCTGGTGAGAACAATGGCATTGGGTCCTTTATTGCTTGAAACTCTCCTCCACAGAAGTACTTTGAATGTTCAGAAGCTGACTCCATGCTTATGTCATGTATCATCCACATAATGGAACCAATCTTTTGGGGGAACGACTTATATTGAGAAGGCACGACTCTTGGGATGACCATCCCCACATCATCCTCAAAATAACGGGCAAGCTTAGCAAAAATTGCATGATCGAACCTAACATCACCAGATACGAGGAAAGTTATGTCGGAGTCAAGGCATTTTAATGCCCGGTTATATGATTCCGCCTTTCCAAGCCTGCTCTTTTCAAAGAGAAGAACCACTTTCCCGGCGTCCCTTTCTAACTCAGTTTCCTGTAAGGTGATCTCCCCGCCTAAGGCAAGTATCACTTTATCCAGGCCCAAACAATCAGCATTGCCCAGAAGGTAATCCGCATCATTCTGAGATGAATAAGAGAAGAATATGCCTGCTGTGTTTGTCATCAAATGTCATCTCCTTTTTTCTTGAGATTGCCATATTTCACTGAGTCTAGATAAAAATATCTAAAACCAGTTCTCACTCTGAAGCATTTTTCTATGTTCGTTTTCATTAGATCCTTATTGTTCTTCAGAGACCGCATTATCAGGTACGGCCCAAGCACAAGAAATATCATGTAATCCGATATGTGGGGAAAAGATAGGGCCCAGGAATCGTAAAGCGAATACTCTTTCCTCATATGGCCTGGAAAATACCTTTCAACAAATGGGCTGATTGATAGAAGCATTTCATAATATTCAGATCCAAAGAGTGGTATGACATGCACTGCATCTGAGGCAACTACGTATTCGGCATCTCTTCTGTACAAATTCTTGGCAAATACTTCGTCCATTGTGAGAGAGATGCATATGTCTTTATCTCCTAGCATCCTTCTTGCCAGAAATGCCTTCAGCAGCACTTTCCAAAGCTTTCCTCGTTTTGCTATGATGAAAATATCCACATCGTCATCTTCAGATCTTGGCTCATATGAAACGGAGCCTGCAACGCCGACAAACTTCAGGTCCCTGCTTCCCAGTCTGTTAAAAAACAACTGAGCCTGTTGCAGTTTCTCAGACCTCAATGCGCTGATTTCAGCATTTTGCTCCATTTAACTCCTCTTTTAATAATTATTGCGTTTTTACAAGATATTAATTATAAAATGAAGGCTTTAACAAATATATAATCTTTATTGATTTTTAGTTTGAAAGAGGAGCAAGTATAAAT
>JAJZKS010000236.1 GCA_021850835.1 Thermoplasmata archaeon | reverse complement strand
GTTGACAAGGAAATAAGGCGCAAATATGATGTAAAGGGTTCAATCTTGCCTCCCAGGACTACTTTTGTCATATCCAGGGAGGGTAGGATTGCCCATGTCTACAATTCGCAGATGAATGCAAAGCATCACGTTGAAGAAGCCATAAATGCACTGAAGAAACTCAGGGTATGAGAGAATGGTAGCACAACAATAAAATTGATGCTTCGCATCTTAACTGAATATGTCAGATATTTCTAATTCCGGTGCAATACTTGTGACGGGAGGTAGCAGGGGAATTGGCAGGGCCATATCCTTGGAGCTAGCCAGCAAAGGCTATGATATCATCTTTACTTACAATTCCGAAGGAAAAGAAGCTGAAAAAACTCTAAGGGATATTTCCGCCTTTAAGGTAAAAGCCGAATCTTACCAGGTTGATCTTTCTTCAAGATCTCAGATTGAAGTATTCACGACGAAAATGCTTGAACGCGACATCAGGCTCTTTGCACTGGTCAACAATGCCGGAATTTACCAGGGAAATACGCTTAACGAAATCAAGGATGAAGATTGGGAGAAAATAATTGGGCTGAACCTCTCTGCACCATTCTATCTTGCGAGAAACCTTCACAGGATCATCATGGAAGGCGGTTCTATTGTAAACATATCTTCCGTTTATGGATTCAGGGCAGATCCTTGGGCACATGGGTACCAGGCATCCAAGGCTGCACTTATCCATCTAACTAAAGGGCTGGCAAAAGAACTAGCTCCCGCTATTAGAGTGAATGCAGTAGCTCCTGGCTATGTGAGAACAGATATGAACAGGGGAGGATGGGAGAGTGAATCCTTCAACTCAAGGATTAAGAAAGCTACACCGATGGGAAGATGGGGGGAGCCCGAGGACATTGGAAGGGCTGTTGCATTTCTAATTAATCCGGAAAACACCTTCATCACCGGCCATACTCTCGTGGTGGATGGTGGAATTGGGATCTAGTTTCAAACTAAAATCTTCTTTCCTCTAAGGAGGGAAAAGCACTGTGTCAATGGTATGGACTATGCCATTGTCCGCAACTAAGTCAGATGACACAATTGAAGCATCGTTCACTTTTATGTGGCTCCTGAAAAAACCTGAGGATTTTAAGATGAGTTTCTTACCGCACATGGTCTCAAGTTCCAGATGATTCCTTTTCTTGAGGGATTCATGAATGGAACTAGTTGAATAACTACCCTTGACAATATGGTATTTGACCAGTATCTGGAACTGTTCGTGGTTTCCGCGTACATCCCTGAACTTTCCTGCTGGTCCTTGTGCTACTGCAAGGTCAATTGGGGCAAAAACGGTAAAGGGGCCATCACTTTCCAGTAAGTCCACCATCTGGGCAGACTTTATTGCATCTGTAAGGATTTTCATTTTTCCCGATGATGACATTAGGTCTATTACCGAACCCATGTTCGGTTATACATTATGTATATAGTAATTGTATTGGTACAAAAAAACACAAAATTCAGCCCAGGAACATTTTAAAATATATTATAATGGAAAGTAGTTTATTGAGAGGAATTTTTGAGCATTTCGATCAATTCACTAGCTTCTTTTCTGGTGAGCTCATCTAGTTGGGCTTTTCTCAATTTCTTGAGGTAAGAACTGGCAATTCCGGACCCAGTGGGAGTTTTCTGAAGGGTCTGTATGAACTTAAGCTGCTTCGTCGTTGGAGCTAGTTCTGAAGCACCCAGCCTCTCACCTTTTGGCATTTTCATAAGATTATCTATTAGGTCAGATGCCTCGTTAATTGAAAGTTCGTTTATTGAAGTCTTGCCGAGTTCCTGAAGAAATTCTCTGGCCTTTGCCCTCCTCTCCTCTGTATCCTGAAGATTTGTGAGGAAACTTATCTGCTTCCCGGTTGCAAATCCTGCAGATATATTCTCTCCCTCAACCTTGATAGCCTTAAGTTTGTCTATGAGCTCAGAAGTTTCAGGGACAGTGAGTTCTCCAATGTTTCCTTTATCTTTGGATTTAAGAAATTTAAGGACAGCTTCCTCCCTTTCCGTGGATGCGTTTCTGAGCTTTTCAATGAAATCCATCTGTTTTCTGGTCGGTGCGGAACCTCTATCAGCCATTTTAGATCTTTCCCCTGATTAAAATAAGCCACCTTTGCCGTGGGAATCTGGCCTATTCGTACCTTAGAGGTTATAAATTACTTGAAATTTTGGGGACAGGACTTGCTCATCCTGCCCCGTTATGAGAAAGAATTTCCTATGAAATCATGACTGATCTTTTCCCTGAAATCCTTATCGTCGGCGAACTTCTTGGCAGTATCACTCAGTACTTCTATTACTAAATCCAGTGTTTTTTTGGCCCTGGTTGATTTTGCCGCCTCAAGAGAGACGTGAGAGTGCCAAGGGGTACCTTCATCAGCAATCTGGAAATCAAGTTCAAGCGCAGGCTTAATCTGTGAAACATTTGCAAAATCAGTGGAACCCCCAGGCTGTTTGGAAAATGTCTCTTCCAGAGGGGGGCATCTTGCACCTCTTTCGACTAACCTGTCCCTGATGAAATTGGAAAGTGTTGGAACAATCTTGGTAGTAGTGAACAATGGTCCTATTTCCCTGATGGCGCACGAGGTATCTGTAGCACTGGCACAACCTTCTGCAATCTTTCTGAACCTTTTAACAAGCTCCCCATGGTACTGGACATTTGATGACCTGATACCGTAAACGAGCACCGCCTTTTCAGGCGTAACATTAGAAGCCGTCCCCCCTTCCTTGATAATGCCGTGTATGACTACATTATAATCCCTTCTGACGTGCTGCCTCATCATGTTTACGCCCGTATATGTGAGAATTGCAGCATCTAGGGCGCTCCGGCCCTTGTCAGGGTCAGCAGCCTCATGAGAAGCAATTCCGGAGAAAGAGACTTCGAAATCCTGTACTGCCAGGGATTGCCTTCCAACATCCCAGCTATCCCCCGGGTGGGAACCAAGCACTATATCGACATCATCAAAGATTCCCTTGTTGGCCATCAGTATTTTTGATCCTGAAAATTCACCGCTACCCTCCTCATCTGGGGTACCTATGACAACAATTTTGGCGTTTTGGGCTTTCTCAGTCGATCTTATGGCAGAGAAAAGTGCTGAAGCTGCTATAAGATTGTGACCGCAAGCATGTCCTATTCCGGGGAGGGCATCGTATTCAGCTAGAAATGCAATTGTAGGGCCACCCTTTCCCATGACCTTTTCTGCACGGAAGGCTGTTGGAATGCCGGCGTACTTTTCAATAATTTTGAACCCCCTGGATTTCAGGATGCCCGTTAAGTATTTGGCGGACTTGAATTCCTGGCTCCCGATTTCATTCAACTCATGTATCTTTAAAGCAACATCCCACTGGTTCACGTGC
>JAJZKS010000235.1 GCA_021850835.1 Thermoplasmata archaeon | reverse complement strand
TGCAATCTGGAAATGTAGTTTATCTGGCTTGTTGTGAGTATGTCCTGAAATACCATGCTTGAAAAATGTAATTTATATATCTCAAGTTTAGGATTAAACTAAAAAATGAGAAAATGAGTGGAAAATACGTTTTTAACGTCTTCTCACAATCATTGCTCCGATTCCAGCCACGACAAGTAGGGCAGCTAAACCCCCAAGCACTTCAATGCCCTGCAGTTTTGAACTGGGTGTAGCGACTTTGGTGAGGTTGATAGATAGTGAAATGTTTTGACCGTTGATTAGCGACAGGTTCTTTTCATAGGGACTGTACCCAGCCAGGGTTATTTCGATGCTGAAATTTCCAGGTTTCGCAAAGAATGAGAAAGTTCCATTATGAAGTGGTACTGCATCTCCATTTATTGTAACTCTGGCCCCAACAGGCAAAACGGTTCCCTTAATTTCTGCATACTGGTAGAACAATACTAATTCTGACATGTTGCTGCCTTTCACTGAAAGAGTGTAGGTGTAATTCAATGTGTAATAGTCTGTGAGATTGTAAATGATGAAATCATAAGTCCCATTTATCAACGGAATTATTATTGATCCATTTGTGGAACTATAAGTGGTATTCTGGACTATGACAGACCACATCGTACCTGTAGGCAATGAATTTTCCCTGAAAGTAACGTTGTAAAGTACAGGTGAAAATCCTAAGGTAAAAGTCAAATTGGAACCCGAAACTGAAAAAGTGCCAGTTGTCACGTTTGGCAAGTAACTAGAATCATCGCTTGAAATATTGAAGTAATAGGTGCCATTGGGCAGGTAGAAGCTGTTATTACCAGAAACAGAAGAATGGGATCCATGGGTCAGGTTGACCCACCACAGAGTACCTGAGGGAAGACCTGTTTCGTTTACGCTCACGAGATATTCATTTGCATGCAGAAACAGATTCTGCCCGCTGGCAAGATTTGCTACAGTGCTGTAATAAAGCAGGCCACTTGCATATAGTTTTACAGAATAGGTGCCAGGCCACAGCGTGAGGTTTACTTTGCCACCAGTGAAAGAGGTATTAAGGCCATTTATGGAGATAACACCACCATCGACTGGCGCCTCTATTTCCAGAGAAGAAACCATGCTGGAATTGTACACTTGGGCCAGCGATCCTGCGCCATTTGTTATTTTCTCGAAAAGGCTGCCGTTTGAACTATAATAGTATCCGGCAGAAACAACATTGCTCATGGACTCTGCAGTGTTGGAACCAAAATTGTAAGCATTGGATATTTCCTGGAAGTTGTTTCCATTCCAGTACTGTAGCTGAAGCGAGACATTTGAGGAAAGATCTGTGCTGTAAGAACCGCCCCCCGGTCCACCAAGTATTAGCTCTGCATCATAAAATGTGTAATTGTTTGGCTCATATGAATAACCATCCACCACAAATACGGGCTTACTGGAAAGCGCAGTCGCAAAAGTGAAGTTTACGTTATCATAAGTCTGCCAGCCAAATCCATCATTGTACTGGAAGGCAAGTTCTGGGATTCCAGTCTGGTTAACCGTGCTGTTCACTTCAAGTTGAATAGTTGATGGAAAGCTTATATTAATTGAAGATCCAGGCAGGCTAGGACTCGAAACATCATAGTAGAATTGTGTTCCTATGGCAGCAGCCACAGTTCCGTCTCCTGCCAGAGTGCTGTTAAGAACTGCCGCTGATCCGGTACTCATATTCCAAATATTGTCTATGAACTGTATACTGTCAGTTGTAGTGTTAAGTGTGACAACATCCTGAACCCAGTACACGTAAGTTATGCCTGCGTCCTGAAATTCAAGGTTGATGTTAAGCTGTATGGAGAGTGCAGTGCTTTCAGTAGTGTTGTTTACCACAGATATTGATCCTATGTTTATGATTCCCAGAAAAGAGGTTGTATTATACATATAGGGGGTGTTCCCCGGGCCAATTCCATAATCTGCTACTCCCATGGGAGCGGGTTCTGTTTTGTAATTGCTGCTTGGGTTCACTGCCCCAAAGCCCGAAATCATGGGCGCATGGTTGTGGGGCATCATTTTCAGGGAGTTATTTTCGGTGTTACTTAAACCTGGTTGGGTTGCACCAGAAGAAAATGTGAAGAGGGACAGGATCATAAGGGAAACAATCAAGAAGGAAAATGCAAGGTACCTATGCTTCACAGATAACTTTGTCTTTATCTTCATGAACTCGCACTGAACAGCACTATTTTATTTTTGCCTATGGACGGATTACTATACGGATCCCGAATTGCCGTTATGTGGTCTCGCACAATGTTGAAATAGGAAAAATAAATCCAACTCAAATCCGCAGAACCTCGGGAATAATGCAAGTTGCAACATTCATATAATACGATAGGAGGATATTTAGTTGGAATCTAACAACAATTCAAATGAAGCACTGAAGAAGAACTATGAGAAAATTTCTAGCGAACTGTCCGAGATAGGGGCTGGTTTCTACTCCCGTGGATGGGTCATGGGCACAAGCGGAAACCTCAGCGCAGTGGTTTCTCAAGATCCGTTAATGCTTGCAATAACCGGAAGCGGACTTGACAAAGGCAGCCTAGAACAGGACCAGATAATTCTTATTGACCAGAATGAAAATGTGCTTCTTGGAAAGTACAAACCATCCGCAGAAACAGCCCTTCATATAACTTTGGTAAAAGAAATTTCATGCAGGGCTGTATTCCACACGCATTCTCCATGGTCGACAATCCTATCTAAGATTCATGAAAAGAATGGCGGTTTATGGATTGAAGGCTATGAAATGTTAAAGGCCCTAGACGGCGTAAAGACACATGAACACAGGGAGTGGCTGCCCATTCTGCGGAATTCCCAGGACATGTATGCTCTTTCACAAGAACTGAAAGAAGTACTCCGGGATAGCCCAAGAGCCCATGGTTTTATGCTAAGCGGCCATGGCTTATATGCGTGGGGAAAATCCACACAGGAAGCCAAGAGGCATGTGGAGGGCCTTGAATTTTTGCTAGAAGTTCTTGGCAGGACAGAGTCTTTGAATACAAGATGAGGTTTGAAGTATACTGAAAAAGAGGTGAAAAGTATGGTAGTTGTAAGCATCCCGGATAAGGGAATTAAAATCGAAAATCCAGATGAAGTGGAAAAATACCTGTCCAGCATAGGAATAACCTATGAAAGATGGAACACAGATTATCCTGTTGATGAAACATCGACTCAGGAAGAAATACTCGCTGCCTATGATAAAGAAATAGAGGAACTAAAACAAAGCGGAGGTTACACAACAGCGGATGTGATCAACATCAATGGAAACACTCCTGGCCTGGATGAAATGCTGAACAAATTCAACAAGGAACACTGGCACAGCGAAGATGAAGTCAGGTTCACAATTTCTGGCAGGGGCATTTTCCATATTCACCCGT
>JAJZKS010000015.1 GCA_021850835.1 Thermoplasmata archaeon | reverse complement strand
TACCGAAATACAATCCGGGGGATTTGGTGCTGTCATGTGTGAATGAATCTCTGAGCACATTGGTATGGACATCGCTTGGAAGACCTTTTGTGTGTTTGGTCCAGCTTTTCCCCCAGTCAGATGTGCTATAAACTGAAAGCTGCCCACGTATACACACATTATGGTCTTTACAGTCTCCCGTATCCGGGACCGGAATGATAAACACTTGAGTGTTGGGGGCCTCAACTAAATCCACGGAAAACCCGAACCGGTTAATCTTGTCTATGCTTACATCCTTCCAAAGGTCTCCATGGTCGTCAGAGAAAAAGGTGCCACAATGGTTCTGCTGGCAGACTCTACCATCCTTATTGGAGACTGCAATCTTATGGGTGTCGGAATGTAATTCTTCAAGATGCTTTCTTAATTTTTCTTCCGGAGGGGCACCGGATGGTGCAGAAGATATGAGTTTCTCCGTTTCAATGGTGCAGGTTCTGTTGACACCATTTTTCAGTGATTTCCATGTTTTCCCTCCGTCATCACTCCTGTAAGTTCCGTTTCCTGCTGCAACAATGTATATTCTGTCAGGGGTTGTCTGGTCAAATTTTATGGTGTGAACTGTGAGGCCAGTGGTGTTATAACCCCAGTCTATCCCCCAGTTCTCCCTGTTTGGGGCATCATGAAGGCTCACTACTTCCTCCCAGCTTTCTCCCGAGTTTGTAGATTTAAAGAGATGGCCATACTGTGTTCCAGCGTAAAGGGTTCCTTTATGATGAGGATCTGCAGCTATCTCCCAGACTTTCCTTACATGCAGGCCCTTGTTGGAAGGCTTCCATTTTTTTCCTCCGTCAGTTGACCTGTACACGCCTTCGGAGAGTGAAGCTGCAAAGAGGTTTCCCTGACCATCGCCTATTACCCTGTTGACATTCTCATCCGTGAGAAAAGGTCTGCTGAGTTCCCAGTTCTTCCTTTCCTCATCTGGAGTAAGGAAGTAAGCTCCATTTTTGGTCGCCAGTGCAACCTTGAAAGTATTGTTGTCCAATTCGAGCTACTAGTTCGTGGTCATTATAATAGTTTATGCTATAAACTAAAATTAATAACTATTTAGTATTTACAGCAAGGAAGGACCTGTGTTAGCAATCACGGTTAAGTAATCTCCTGCCAATCCGCTACTGCATGCTGGTGATTGTGTGTCTTCTTTAATTTTATGTTCCACTGCAGTCCATGAATGCCATCGTGGGGCCAGGAATTCCCAGGGGTGAATGGCAGTGCTTAGAGCGACTCCTGAAACTGAACAGAAGATGAGGGAATTCTACAGGCAGATCAATTCCATAAATTCTGTCAGTTCAATGGTGGCGTTCCTGCCAACCATATTTGCAATATACCTCGGAGTGCCATTCCATTATTTCTTTATTGTCGTTGCTGCACAGATCCTGGTACTCGCTGCCATCTCCTACTACAAGTACCGGGTTGAGCGGAAAGCTAGAAAGATAGAGGTAACGCCGGGAAGGTATGTTTTGGAAAACACCATGACGTATGCTGTTTTCAGCATTACCCTGCCAATCCTTCTGTTTCTTTTCATATTGTTCTATTCTCTATCAAGCCTCCAGAGGGTAATCACAATCAACCTCCTCTTCGTGCTGAGCCTTTTAATCCTACTTTCAAACTTGCCAGCTTCTAGGTTAAAGAGAATTTCGAAGCCACTCGATGATCCCTACCTCATTAGCAAGGCCGACGAACTGTCGGAAAAACTTGGCACTGGGAAACTTGGCCTTTTCGTCATGAACCTGGGGCGGTTCAGAATCGCCAATGCAGGCCAGGTTGGGGCCAGGAAGTATTCAGTTTTTATAACCGATTACCTCCTTGACAACCTCAGCCCTGAGGAGAATGTTGCAGTGATCGCACATGAATTCGCCCATGCAAAGCAGAAACACGTGTTAAAAACTGCATCAATTGCATGGGCCATCACTGTAATATGCGCAAACCTAATGGTCTATCCCGTGGATGTTGGTACATACCCCGTTATGGCTCTGGCGCTTCCTGCAGCCGGTTTCATAATTCTTATGCTATCATTGGTTCTCATAATACCTTCAATACAGAGAAAATTTGAGGCACAGGCTGACCTTATTGCCGCAAGCGTTGTTAATGGTATGGACCTGGTCAATGCACTCCAGAAGATCTCCAGACTGAATTTCACACCGTCTGAAATTTCAAGGCACTGGAGCCTCGACCATCCACCAACAAGGGAGAGGGTAAAGAAAATCATATCCTATACCAAGGCTAATGGCCAGAAAAACTGATATTTTTAACCCTGATATTTTGATGTGATTCCAAAATAGTTAACTATCCGGTTAAAATGTCTGGCCATGGAGAGGTCCCTGGAATATCCTGTTGAATACTGGAAAGAATACCTCAATGAAAATTACCCCCTGAACTTCAAGGAAGCCATGAACCTTGTTGGGGAACTGGAACTTCCAAACCTAATGAAACTGGCCAACCACCTCAGGTCCCGGCAGGTTGGTGATACGGTTTCCTATGCCGTTTCATATAACATAAATTATTCTAATTACTGTACTGCGAGCTGCCCTATCTGTGCCTTTTATGTTCCCATGGCCATGAAGGGAAAAACTGACCGTGGCTATGAACTGTCTATTGGCCAGATCAAGGGAGAACTTGAGAAGGCAAAGGAACAGGAGGCCACAGAAATCCACATAGTCGGCGGCTTCAATTCTGACCTTCCTCTAGAGTACTATGAAGAGGTTTTCTCAACAGTGAAGCAATATCTCCCCGAAGTTACGCTCAAGGCCCTCACCATACCTGAGATTGATTTTATTGCAAGAACCACTGGAAATTCATTGAAGGAAGTTGTGGCGAGGTTCCGGGAGGCAGGAATGGATGCGCATACAGGAGGCGGGGCAGAAATATTTGATTCTTCTGTCAGGAAGCAGATGACAACACCTCAGAAGATCTCCGGCGAAAAGTGGCTTGAGGACGCAAAGATAATCCACGGCATGGGCATCCCGGGAAACTCCACCATGACATACGGGCATCTTGAGAAGCTTGAACATATTGTAGATCACATTATCAGGCTAAGGGACAATCAGAGGGAAGTACCTGGTTTTCTATCATTTATCCCATTAAAGTTCAGCCCTGACAATACTCCATTGCAGAAAAGCGGCCGCGTGAAACTACCAGCATCAGGTGAACTTGACCTGAAAGTCATAGCCCTTGCGAGGACCCTCGGCGGGCAGGACCTGAAGAACATCAGCGTCTACTGGGTTGCCATCGGTAAGGAAATGGCGCAGATCGCACTGAACGGCGGGGGAAGCGACCTCGTTGGAACAGCCTTCAGTGAGAAAATATTTGGCGCAACAGACAGGACTGAAGGGACCTCAATCGAGGAGCTTAACGATCTTGTGAGGCAGATTGGAAGGATCCCTGCACAAAGGGACACTTTCTACAGGATAAAGCGATACGCATAAGCTGTGGTCTTGAAGTACAGCATTTTTATGATTCCAGGACATTACTAAAGGCTTCATGTTAGGAATCATCAATTTCACCCACAGTGATCCACTGTACCAGGCATATGGGGACAAGTCTGCTGTAATCAGGGAAACTCCCAAGAAACTTCTCGAGCTTCTTCTTAACGGAAAAATTGACTGCGCCATGATATCACTCCTCGAATACTTCAGGCACATGGATTCTCTGGAGCTAGTAGAAAGTGCCACAATCTCATCAAGGAGCGGTACAATGTCTACCCTTCTCGTCTCAAGGAATCCTGCCATAAGGGCACCAATGAAGATAGCTGTCACTGAACATACCAAGACCACGGCTTTCTATCTTGAACTGGTCCTGAAGAAGCTTGGCCTTGAATATGAGTTCATATGGAGCGACAAGAGGGACGCGGACTCACTCCTTGAAGAAGCGGAATATGCATTGGTCATAGGCGACGAAGCCCTCAGGGTGTTTGCATCACAGAACTGCATAATCTGGGACATTGGTTCCCAATTCAGTTCCCTCTACTCAATGATGCCGGTCTTCAGCGTAACGGTGAAAAGGAAAGGCGCTGAATGTGCAAAGGAAATAAAGCAGCTCAAGCAGGCTATTTTGAATAGCAGGCAGTTTGAGGAAAAATGCGCTGAAGAGGCCAGCAAAAAATTGGGTCTGGGCAAATCCATACTGAGGCAGTATTACCGCACAATCAGATATGATTTCAACAGTGAAGTTATGCGCACAGTGAGATTCATGCAGCCTATAGCCAGCCGCTGAACAGCATGGCTGCAGAAGCTTCCTGAGCAGGTTTATTTATTGGATTGTCCTTATGTGTACATGTTTAAGGATAAGTTTGAGAGCATTAGAGAGGGATATACTTTTGATGACGTTCTCCTGATCCCCTCAAAGAGTCCCGTGGAACCTCGCGATGCCGATGTTTCATCCAAATTCTCAAGGCACATTGACATAAAACTGCCAATTGCAAGTTCACCAATGGACACGGTCACTGAAATCGAAATGGCCATTGCCATGGCGAGGCAGGGTGCCATCGGGATCTTACATCGGAACCTTTCAATCAACCAACAGGCAGGCTTTGTCAGGAAAGTCAAGCGGGAAGAGTCGATTATCATCCGTGATGTCCATACAGTTGCACCTGAGACGCCCATAACCGAACTGAGAAACATAATGAAGACAAAGAATATAGGCGGGCTCCCAGTTGTATCTGGGGAAAAGCTTGTTGGCATTGTAACCAAGAGAGATCTTGATTTTGCTGGAAAAGACAAGAAATTTGTCCAGGATATAATGGTAAAGGACGTAATTTATGCCCACGACAACATCGACATAAAAGAGGCCCTTGAAATTCTTTACAAGAACAGGATAGAGAAGCTGCCTCTTGTTGACAAATCCATGAGGGTTGTTGGCCTAATTACAGCAAAAGACATAACAACAAGGGAAAAATTCCCACAGGCCAGTAGAGACAAGGCCGGAAAGCTTATCGTTGGAGCGGCAGTTGGTCCCTTTGACATTGAGAGAGCCCTCACACTTGAGAAGGAAGGTGTGGACGTCCTAGTGGTGGACACAGCACACGCCCATAATGAGAACGTTCTCGCTTCACTGAAGAAAATGAGGAAGGAAGTATCAGCAGACCTTGTCGCAGGGAACATTGCTACGAAAGAGGCCGCAGAAGACCTGATTTCCATAGGAGTGGATGGTCTGAGAGTGGGAATTGGCCCCGGATCTATCTGTACCACTAGGATCATTGCAGGCATTGGAGTTCCGCAACTAACTGCAATATCAGATGTTGCAGAGGTCGCAAGCGGGCAGAACGTACCGGTAATTGCTGATGGTGGAATCCGTTTTTCAGGAGACATTGTAAAGGCATTTGCAGCAGGCGCTAATTCCGTCATGCTCGGGTCACTTTTCGCGGGGACAGAGGAGAGCCCAGGCGGAGAAATCATCCTCAACGGCAGGAAGTACAAGGCTTACAGAGGCATGGGTTCAATTGGCGCAATCCAGACAGGAATTTCAGACAGGTATGGGAAACTTGGCGCCACAAAATTCGTTGCTGAAGGCGTTGAAGGAGTTGTCCCCTTCAGGGGAAAGGCAGAAGAGGTTCTCTTCCAGCTCATAGGCGGAGTAAAATCCGGAATGGGCTACGTGGGTGCAAAGAACATAGACGAGCTAAGGACAAAATCAAGATTCGTGAAGATCAGCGCAAACGGGCTTAAGGAAAGCCATCCACACGACATAAGAATTACAAGCGAGCCGCCAAATTACCAGATTTACCAGGTATAATGGCCAACATTGTACCACTACAATTTATATCCTTGAATTCCGATCAAAGGTGGAAATGAATAGTAAAGGCTTATTGGCATTCATGCTGGTGGCTGCCCTGGCAGCATCTGCATTGATACCGCTTAGTGGGGCATCCAACATCCAGGTAGTGTTGAACCCAAACGCCAACGAAGCTACTGTATCTGCCTACATAAACTCAAGTGTTGCTATTTCCGCTAATGGGAGCTCGTCCTTAGGGAAGGTAATAACGGATGTATTCCCTCATTCATCCAATTTAACCATAAATCAGACCACCATCAACCGGGGCAATCTGACTTACCAGGTAATTAACGACAGCATCAGCCGCATGGACAGTAATGTCTCGTTGAAAGCACTCTCACTTGGGTACTCCAGGTCAATAGTGAACACAACCGAGGGAAACAATGCAGTCCTCTTTGTGAACACATCCCTTCTCATCAAGGCGACTGTTTCTGGAATTTTCAACAACAACACAGCCAGCCTGAAATGGAGGAGTTTCAGCAGCAACAACAGCCTTGCACTTAACGGAAAAGATGTAAGCAACACCAGCTTCGGAGGGCCCTACCTTACAAGCAGCAGGAATGTGAACACCCTTAATTTCACAGTATTCTCAAAATCCATCTCGAACTGGACCAGAACATACAATGCCGCAACAAACATAACGACTTTCAACATGGACGCAGGGACAACAGTACACTTCCAGCTCAATGGGTCGCTAGCAGGATTACCGGGCACAAATTTCACAGTCACATACAGCCTTGATCCTTCGTACTCTATAGCTGCTCCAGGATATGACAGCGCATCTGCCAACTCAATTGTCATTGGCAATCCACCACCATCAAGTCCCATAGGGTATTATGTGGTTGGAGCAGTTCTAGTGGGTGCGGCTGCGGTGATGCTCTTAATTAGAAGAAGGGGTCCAAGCCACTAAAATCCCTATATTTTTCTTATTTTGTATCTCTCTAATATTTCTTCATGGCTGTAAACCGGAATCTCATCCACCATGGAAGCCAGCCTCTGGAAGTTATCCTTGAATTTCTCGAATTTCTTAGGGTCTCTAAGGATTGCCGCCGGGTGGAACTGGGGGGCAAAGTAAGTGCCGTTGAAGAAAATAAAGTCTCCCTGCACCTCTGAGATCCGTCCGAAGCTGATGCCAAATATGTGCCCAACAGACTTTATTGCGGCATTTCCCATGGGTACAATCAACCTGGGCTTCAATAAGCCTATCTCCTCTCTCAAGAAATCTGAGCATTCCTTTATTTCATGAACCTTCGGGGCCCTTCCAATTTTTGGCCTGCACTTCACAGAATTGGATATGTATACTTCGTGCTTCATTATCCCAGCATGTTCCAGCACGCTGTCAAGAAGTTTACCGCTCCGCCCGACGAAAGGCTTTCCGAGCTCATCTTCCTTTGCTCCGGGAGCCTCCCCCAATATCATGAGTTTTGGATCATGGTTTCCGAAGCCGCATACCGGGTTTTTCCTTGAAAAATAAAGATCACATTTCTTGCATGTGTTTATAGCTACACAAAGTTCCCCTAATGTTACCATCGTTCTATGGGCTAGTATGCAGGACTTATTTATTAGTGTCGGCTACAGCCTGATTTCCCCTCTGGTTCCGGGCTGAAAAGATGCGCTTGGAACTGAGGTATATTCCAAGGCTGATGAACGCAAATCCGATGTAGGTTAGCAGTGTGCTGTTCTCTCCCAGTATAAAATAACTGAATACAATTGAAAGCGCCGGGACGGCAAAAAAGTACGAAGAGATTGACGAGACAGAATATTTTGAATAGAGGTGGAGGTAGATGTAATAAGCTACCGAAGTGCTGAGGGAACCCATGTACAGAACTATGAGAAGGAATTGCCAGCTCATGTTGCCAAAATTGATTGCCCCAGTGCCCATGTCAAATACAAAAACAATGGGCAGCGTGTAAAGGAACTGAAGCGTATTCACAGTAAAGTTCCCAACATGGAGAAGGTACTTTTTGAAATACACAGTGCCCAGTGCCCAGCTAACAGCACCAGCCATTAGGAAGAATAGGCCGATGCCAGGGCTTATGGAAAGCTGGTCAGCAAATATCAGAAACATTCCAAGGAATCCAACAATTGTTCCCAGTGTCCTGAGAAGTGATAATTTTTCCTTGAGAAGGACCGCAGAAAGGGCAATGGATATAACGGGGTAGGTGTAGATTAAAATTGAGGAAATGGCCGAACTTTCTGTACCTTCGCCTACAAACCAGAATCCCATGAATAATACTATGTTCAGAAGGCCAAAAAATAGTATGCTCAGGTTTGTCTTCAAATCCCTTGGGAACTTTATTCCTTTCCAGAAGAATACGAAGGAGAACACCGCGGCAAACAGTATTCTGAAGAAGAGAAGAGACATTGGCGACTGGTACTCATAGGCGAATTTTACCAGAGGGTAATTCAGCGCCCAGGATGAGGCCATGGCGAAGAATGCCAGCGAATCCGCGGCTTTAGACACTCATGCCTATAAAACACTTAAATTAAAAACTGTTGTGAATTTTATGTCTAAGAAGGCTGTACCGAATTCTAAAATATTGGAAAGGAGATTACAATGGTACCATGGGCAATACTCTATTCCAGGATCGCGTGAGCATACTGGATTTTTTCCACAAGCACGGCATGCTCATCTCCCCTGAAGCTTTGAACATGATCCTAGAAAGGAGCATGGGCCAACTCATCCCCAGGCTTATATCGGAAGAGACCTCGCAGGCCGGATATATCGACGAGAAGAATGTAATGAAGTTAATACGGGGGCAGTCAAAGGTTGAAAGGAATACTTATGAAGTCCAGCTCCCGGACATAAAGGTCAACAGTTCCGTAGAGGATTTCCGTCAGATGTTTGTTAGCCGGTACCAGAAACTGAGCAAGATTATTTCCCTGTCCTCAACAATGCGCGGTTCAGTTGACATAAGGTCCGCGAAGAGGAGCACAGTGGAAGTTAAGGTCATCGGCATGGTGTCATCAGTGGACACGACTAAGAACGGCCACAAGAGAATCACCATAGAGGACATGGATGACCAGATACAGGCCATAATGATGAAGGGGCGTGGCCTTGAGAATGAACTTATCCTCCAGGATGAAGTCATAGGGGTAATTGGCTCCGTTAGCAGGGGACCCGGTGAACCGGTCATATTCCCCAATGAGATCGTAAGGCCCGATATTCCGTACAAGCTGGTTGAGGAAACAAAGAGGGAACCTGTGTACGTTGCCTCGCTGTCAGATATACATGTTGGATCGAAGACTTTCAGGAAGGATGATTTCAGGAGAATGGTCAACTGGATCAAGCGGTCCGATGAAGAGGCTGAACACCTGAAGTACCTCATTCTCAGTGGGGATGTCATCGATGGCATAGGTGTCTACCCAGGCCAGGAAGAAGACCTGGAACTCATAAACCCGCTTGAGCAGTATCAGAAATTAGCTGAATACCTGGATGAGATACCTAATGATATACAGGTATTCGTTATGCCAGGAAACCATGACACTGTGAGGCTCGCGGAGCCCCAGCCTAACTTCTCCGGCAAGATCGAGGAAATTTTCCCGGAAAATTCAGTAATGCTCCCGAATCCATACTCACTGAAACTGGAAGGAAAGAATATACTTCTCTACCACGGCATGTCGCTCAACGATATGGTTGAACTGGTCCCAGGGGCAAACTTCACTTCCATCGGCAAGGCCATAGAAGAGGTTCTCAAGCGCAGACATCTTGCCCCGAAGTATGGGGGCAAGACGCCACTAATCCCTTCCGCCAACGACTACCACGTAATAGAGGAGGTTCCGGATATTTTCATTACGGGGCACATACATTCCCACTATCTGGGGAATTACAAGGGAGTCAGGTATGTGAACTCTTCCACATGGCAATCACAGACAGACTACCAGAAAATGATGAACTTTGCCCCAAACCCTTCAATACTTACGATGTTTGACCTGCATTCCAAGTCCACGATCTTGAAGAATTTTGAAGTGCGTTAAGCAGTTCAGAAAGTCTTCTTGATAATTTCCTCTATCTCTTTCTTGAAGGTGTTTACCAGATCGGAGACTGCCTCATCCTTAATGCTTGTTGGTGCTGTGATGAGCCCAATTTCAGCTGTTACCTTAGCCATTCTAGCAAGGGCATCGTATTCCTTGAACTTGCTTTCAAGGAACTTTTCAAGAATTGACATGATCTCTGCCTTTATTGACTCATTCTGGTTGATCTTGCGCTTGATGTATTCTTTGACAAGGTCCTTCATAATGTCGTGAATGGCTTCAAAGTAGAGGTCCTCTGAGGGCATGGCCTTGAGGAAATTCTTGAGATATTTGTCGACTTCTTCCGGCACTTGTGATCATTTTTTTGCCGTAAATAAACCTTGGGATGCAATGGTTTTGATTTTGGATCATGGAGTCATCCTGTAACATTCAAATAAAAGCAACAGATATGGGAAAACTCACAATCCTTCATTAAATATGAAATGGATGAATGATCATTAAATTTCAGAGGTGCAATATTGAAGAGAAGTTCAAGAGACTGGAAGAAGCGCGGTAAGATGCGCTGGAAATGGAGAAAGAAGAGAATCCGAAGATTGAAGAGAGCAAGGAAGGCAAACAGGGAGTAATCCCTGCCTTTCGATTCAGTGATACTACAATTTTCACTCCCATATGTCCAAATTGTTAACTCGTTAATTGGAACCAGCCACAGTTTTTCTAACCTCATTTTATCATTTATGCATCTTGCCGAAGCAATTTCAAATGATCACAGATCAGTCCTAAGTTAAATTGCCCAATGCAGGTCCGATCTCTGCGTTGATATGTTTCCCCTTGTGCGTTTGGCTCCATTCTTTCCGTGGAAAATGAATACATTTATGCCTGCAACTTACCTGGTGTCCAGGAAACAGGTTGGCTTGAGAAGCCAAATATTACGAATTGATAGTAATAAGGCAGCATTTAAGAAAGGCAATAATGCATCTGATGAACTTTATGCAGGCAGCCTGAAATATCTATTTATATTCAAAGCACATTCTCAAGAACTTCCTGAGACTTAAGACGTATAGGAATACACACTTGACCTGCTTTGGTCATTTAAGTATTCATACCACTTACGCCTAATGCGGGAATATGGGGATATGGGGTAATCAGGCATCCTGATGGGCTCCAGTCAGGTTATGATTAACTACGGGTCACCTGATTAGATGATGAGTGACTGGAACTATGAACCGGAAGAGACCCGCAGATCTGGGTTCAAATCCCAGTATCCCCACTCATATTGGGTACCTTTTCCGCTCTTCTTCAATATGCTTACAGACTCAGTCATACTGCTATTGCCTCCTCATTTTCGAAAAAATCGGGTTCCCGAACCCTGCTGTATATCTCATAAATCTCCGCCTGAACATCCTGGCTCAGCATATGCGTGTAACGCTGCGTGGACTGAATAGAAGCATGGCCAAGATGAATCTGTATTTTCCTCAAGTCTATCCCTGACTTCATGAGTTGTGTTGCACAGTAATGCCTCAGGGCATGAGGGTGAAGCTGTGGGACATTTGCGGCCTTTCCTGCTTCCTTCACCAGTGATCTCACAACCGCAGTTCTTAGTCTCCCGTAGTCCGATGTCCACAGTGCCTTCCTGTCGGTGTTCTGCCTGTACTGTTGGATGTAGCGGTCAAGCATCTCAAGTGTGGCCGGGCTAAGAGCGACAAATCTGTCTCTTTCCCTCTTGGAAGACCGTATGAAGTAGCCCTGTTCCCTGCGCTCATCCAGGTTCATGCGCACTAGTTCAGAACTTCTCATTCCCCCTTCAGCTAGCACCCTAATGATAAGCGCTGTCCTGTACCACTTTCTTTCATGCTCGGTTTGCTTGAGCCAGTCCCTGATCCTTCCCTTGAAGTTTAAGCTGCATGTCTTCAGGACTTCCCGGTATTCCTCCGTTGTGGGGAACCATGGATCCTGTTCGGCCTCCTTGGTGAATTTAGGAATCCTGATGGCCTGGCCCGTGAATTCTACCCATCGCTTGAGATCTTCCATCTCCAGCCTGAGGGAGTTACGTTTCTTGCTGTGTTCAAGCTCCCCTGCGCAGTATTCAAACACCCATGATTCTTCGACGCTGAACGGGTCCATTCCTCTCCTTGATAGCTGCTCAATTCTCCTTACATTGCGATCAAGCGTCTCTCTAGAATATTGTGGAAGCATCTTGATCCTAAACTCTTTCAGTTTCGCTGCAAAGTATTCCTGATTCAACGGTTCGCCTCCATCCTAATTTTCTCCCTGTCTGCCTTTATGTCAAGCTCATACCTGGGGCATTCGCATTGATAACATTGTCCTGTAAGCAGATGCTCTGCCTTGACATGTTCACAAATGCAGGTCATTCACTGGACCTCCTGACTGAGAAATGATTCTCCAGGATGTACACGAACAGCAGATATCCGAGACCTAGGAGAATGGAGCCTTCTATTGCTGAAAACAGGCTGAAACTCACTGATTCATTGAAAGAAAAAGCCTGGTTGGTTACGGTAATGCCCGAACCAAGTACACCGCCTATTGCTGTGATTAACCACAGTTTTCTAAGATGTTTGACAGGCTTCATTTCTGCACACCCTTCCACTTTGGCCTGAACACTCCCTTTGCATCCAGGAATTCATAGTCAAGGTTCCTGAATCTTGCCTTAAGATCCAGGAGCTGTGCAGAACTGATTGGACTCCCAACTCTTATGATTGGTCCATCTTTGATTAAGCCAAATTCAACAATGAGATCTTCAATGGTTTCCCTTTCATTCTGAGATGATTCATTCTCCTCAGATCTGGTTATCCCTGGTTTGTCCTTCATCCAGTAAATCAATGGTGAATGTGCGTCCTTGTAGACTAACTCAAAGAACCAACCTGGCGGTGATTGTCCCATGATCGAAGTGAGACCTTCATAAAGCCAGTTCTTGAGATTCACCGAATACTGGGAGTATTCCTTGAGAAGCTTTCTGTACTCTTCCAAAGAAGATGGCTGCTCAATGGACATCATTCTATGACCTCCAGAACTATCTCAACAAATTCAGATGATTCCTGGTTCTTCTTTTTCCAGGGTTCAAGGTTGTAAAATCCCTGTGGTGTGTGATCACAGTCCGGACAACCCTGGTATTTTGCTCTGAGCTCTTCATCCTTGAGTACAGCTTCAAAGTCACAGAACTTGCACTTGCAGTCAAGAATTTCAAAACATTCTGAACACATCAGGCATCAACCTCCAGGTCAATCCTGTGGCCAGGATCTCTGTTGTATGCCTCAATGAGATCTTTTCTCCTGGTATTCAGGTGAATAGTCAGTTGAACATTCCTGGAATTCATTTTCCTGGGCTCAGGTTTCTTCTGATGTGAACCTCCCTTCTTTCCGTTTCCCAACCTTTCACGCTTCACAGAAAGTGATTTGCACTTATTGCAGTACTTCGCTCTGTCAGGCCTTGCTCTTGCTTTCCAGATGTTACCACAGTTTCTGCATTCAAATCTATACCAGTGGCGCGGATCTGGCCTGCTGGTTTTTACTAGCCCAAGTGCTTCCCTTTCGCTTTCAGTGATAATGGGATTTCCCAAGGAATCAAACTTCATTGGGATTTTGATGTCTATATCCTGGAGCTTCATTGGACCAGCTCCACAATTTCAAAGGGAAATTCACCGAATCTCTTTTGATATCTTTCCACCAGGGAGCTCTGTAGATGTGCTATCTCTTTGATCTGTCTTTCAAGGAATTTATTTTCCCTGTTTTCAAGACGGAATTCCATGAGATTCCTGATTACGTTCTGGACATCCATAATGAGGGAAATGGAATCCATTCTGTCCTCGTATGGGACAAAAACCCTTTTTAGCCGTCTGTAAATTATAGATAGGTTGTGCAAACCAATCATTTTTTCCGTTATCACTGTGAAACACCACTCACTATTCGCCTGAGGAAATGATCCCAGTTTTCTTTGGAGCCATCATTATAGACCTCTCTCTTCTTATCAAGTTCAAAAAGAGTGTCCTCATAGATCGGGATTGAGGTCTTCCTTCCCTTAACTCTATCATTCTCTAACATAATTCTGTCATTCCACAGAATGACAAGACATTCCGATTATATTAATATTTCCATTCCTTATCATTCTATGGAAGGACAGCCTGAAAGGTCCCAAAGAAAATCTATTAAGAAAAGCGGAGTCCAGATCTGCACTGTTTTTTTATTTCCTCAATATGATGACATCAAACTTATCATGAAGAAGGAAGGCAGATGGTTTAAAGAGACTGATTTTATAAGAGAGGCCGTTCAAGAAAAAATAGAAAAGTGGAAAAAGGAAAATCCCAGGCATGGTAACGATTAATCGTCTAGGGCCCTGTAGAAGTCCTTTGAATGTATATGCTCAATCTTCTCCTTAATGTCAAGAATATTGTGTCTGGCAATTAGGATGCCTTCCTTATTGACAGGATCCTCTTCTGCAATTTCAGCTAATTTCTCAGCTGCGAGAATCAGTGCTTTAAGTCCACCATTCCAAAATTCCATATCAAACCGGTTCATATCCCGTCCCTCACGCTTCTCCAGAAAATCTTCTGAAACTGAATCTCACTCTTGAGGAATTTATCAAGGTCCATATCACTCAGTCCTAACTTCAAGCCCCTTTCAAGTGTTTCAAGGAACCAGTTATGGCCATGTATCAGACCACGGATATACTGTTCCCTTTGCTGTGACGTTTCAAAGGAATCAAGTTTCTTTCTTAACTCTCTGATTGCATTATCTTCGTTAGACATTACTCCACAGGTCCCTCAGCTTTGGCAATGGCTTCTCTCAGTATCCTGGAAAATTCCTCAAAATCATTGCTTTTCCGGATTGCATCTTCTATCAGTCCGGAATCAAATTCCTTCCTGGCATTCCATCCTTTCTGATAGCTTGCTTCTTTTATCTCCTGAATCACGCGGTCATCAGGTACATCCTTTGTTTTTGCCGATACACTCATAAAGCCGTTTAATTAAGGATGGTACATAAGCCAAACCTATTATCTGGGAAAATGAGAAAAAGAGATTACTTATAAAGTGCGGATATTACGGATTCCACAACCAACTAAAGTAAAATACCATTTATATATGGTGGGATCTCACATTTCATGAAATATCAGACACCCTTTTCTGAATTCTGATGAACGGGATAATGGTTAATGTCCCATATAAGGCAATAGCAAGCGTGATGGCGATGAATAACACGGTGCTGTTTAGCATCACATTTTCTAATGATATTATCACTTTTT
>JAJZKS010000014.1 GCA_021850835.1 Thermoplasmata archaeon | reverse complement strand
CTGATAGAAGGGCATCATTTTCTGTTTAGTCTCTCGTTTTACACTTTCAGTAAGAATCCTTGGTGAGAACTGCTTGAAGAAATCAGTAGGAGCTTCTGAAATATTCTGATTGTATAGGAATTCCTTTTGGAACTGCTCATAATCGATCCTTAGGAAATATCTCTCAATCAGATCATTTTCAGATGGCACAAGCCATGTTTCAGGTTCACTTGGGATTAGCAGATTGTTCTTTCCGATGTGTCTTCTAAGAATTCTGAATGTGCTGTTAGAAGCTTTATCAGTTAGCCTGAAACCTTCCTCTGTTTCTTCTACCTCATATGCATGAATTCTCTTCTCAGCCATGAACTGTTTAACAATAGGTATAGGATCGATGGGATCTCTCTTCAGCACTCTGAAAATCCCTGATTGAACCAATGACCTGAGATACCAGGCATGGCAGTCTGTTTCCAGGTTGATGTCCAACCTGATCCTTGCTTTGTCTTCTACTCTGGCCTTGACGGATTTCCATTCGCTTTCCAGGATTGCCAGTTTTTGCCTAGTTTCGAATATATCATTGTCCAGCTGGTGCAGTCTTGCTTCGTCTGATGTTTGGCTCTTCAGTGCCCAGAGAGATCTATTCAAATAACCAGAGAGATTGAAATGTGGTCCGAGTCCATCGATGAAATCTTCAACTTCAGGATCAAGAGTTATGTTAGTCCTGCCCTTTCTCCTGGTTCCTTCTCTCGGCCTTCCCGGTTTTGAATTCTTCTTGCTCATATCTGGGAGACCTCCATTTCTTCTCTAGTAGAAGAGAAGAGAGAAGAAAGAAAAGAAACTAGATAATTAAATAAGTATGATGTGTACATATTTAATTGTCTGAAAAGTGCTGTAAAACTGAATTTCTGGACATGCTCCATTTGCAATTTAGTGTGTATAGAATTCGGCAGGATAATCTCCGACTGGTTTTCCAAGCAATTCATATTTTCTGGAATTCTATACACATCAAATTCAGGATCTTTGTAAGAGAGGAAAGTCACTGCCTAAACCTCCTTTGACTGAGGTTCTCCTTGTGATTTCTATATTTCAATTGCTTTCTCTTGACATAGGTCTCCCTCTGGATCCTCTGATCAGCGTCCTTGAAAAACGTGGTCTTGATGTCAAGGGTCAGGGGGTTCCTGCCAACAATGAAACAATCATCCTGGTGCCTTGACTGCCAAATGGACAATTGCCTTTCAGCTTCAGGGAGATCATCGTTAACTATCATCATCACTTCAGTGCTGTTTGCAGAAAGTGAGTAGATCCTGCCAACAAGGATTACCCCGGTGATCTTCTGTTGAATCAAGTTATCCTGGCCGGAGATCATTCAAGGACCTCCAACAATTCTGCAAAGGTTTCTACATCAGGATAATAATCTGCAACGGAGAAGGCAACAGAGGGTGGAAAATTGTGCCGGAGTAACTGAAATTCTAAAAATGAACCTACCTGTAAATCCCAGTATCCCCACTTTTGGTTATTTATTAAGTATTGAATCACGGAACATCCTGGTAAAAACAATGTTCTGTGGGGCCTTAATGTATGAATAAGATGCCTTGCCAAACAGCATATACTGAGTCCATCATTATGAATTAACCAATTCAATCCTTGAGGAGATCATCTCCCTCTTCTTTATTCCCCTTGAATTAAAGAGCTTGAGATATGGTATGACAGACTCCATGATTCTGTTTTCAGCTTTCCTCAAATGTTCTTCATAAGTAGAACGCGAGACTCCAAGTGATGTGGCAATTGATTCAGTGGTGACTTCCCTGGGAGAAGCGTAATATCCATAGTCATAAGCTTTCAGAAGAGCTTCCACCTGTTTTCCAGTCAATCTCTCGAAGAATGACTCAACCCAAATCGTTGATGGGACCGCATCAATATGGACAATTTTCTTGCTCAGGAGCTCATTTGGGCCTAGTTTGGACAGTTCTGAAAAGAGGCCTTTGGCGTCATTCTCATTGAAACTGATAACCTTGAAATAGCCCCACCCGTCCAGGAAAGTTGCAGGGTGGACAATGGAACAGCCGTTTCTCTCTGCCAGGCTCCATATGCTTCCATAGAGGTCACATGTGCATTTCATTGTTATAACGATCCCGTCGCTGGTCTCCTTGAAGCTGTCTATGGCTCTGTCTATTGATCTTGCATAGCTCTCCAGTTCAGTCATGAGATCCTGATGGTTGAGAGGCACGTGGAGCATCTCCCTGTCCCATACGCACCACATTGATATTCTCGCACCGGGATATTTTTCCGACAGCTCAAGAAATGGATACTCATACTTTACTTTGAATGAAATTTCCCAGGTTTCCATTCTATAATAATTCAATTCTAATATTAGGAATTGTCCCTTCATATGACGGCTTCACCCGGCGGTAGAATCCAATTGTGCCACTGTAGGATCTTATTGCAGAGGCACAAAAATGTACGAATATGAAATAAGGAATGGAATAAGGCAAAAAGACCTGCTAACACTGAAAGAAATGGACAGTGATCTGAGATCCTATATTAAAACGGAGATGAAAGGAAGGCCAATTGAAATTCAGAAGGCACCTGCAAGACTCCGTGCCAGGAAGTCAAAGAAAGCCGGACTATTCAGATGGCACAAGAATAACGTTCTGTCCGCCCCAAATAATTGCAGTGAGCCACGATCCAACTGAAACCTGCTGAAGTCTCATGAAAAATCAAAATCTAGCAGAAATCACACATCTGTCAGAAGATCAGACGTAAAGGGCCCTCAAGCGCTTGAATTCATCAGGGAACCGGTTGAGTTGGGACTCCAGCTTTGACAGCATTTTGTCCTTGTCATAGGCAAATCTCCTGAATATCAAATCGCCTGATTCAGTATCAAGTACAGCATACATTGGTTTCCAATTTCCGTCTCTGGGCTGCCCGGAACTTCCAGGGTTGATAATTTTCCCTCTGTAAAACATGGGGAAGTGGGTATGGCCGACCATGATGAAGTCATATTTTTTCATCTCCTGTTTTTTCCAGGTCATCTCTGCTTCTGTGGAAAACATATACCCAAAGAGGGGGTTGTTTGGCGAAGCATGGACTGTGAAAAACTTCTTCCCGTCGACCTCAAATTCCAGCTGCCTTTTCAATTGCGAAAGTCTACTGAGATCATTCTTGCCGAGAAGCTTTGTTGTAATCTCATTTCTGGTCAACACGCTTAGGTCGTGCATTTCTGGGGCGCAATTGCAGTCTTCCCCGGTGCCAGCAGCATAATCATGGTTTCCCTGAACGATGAAGTCAGCCTCACCAAGGACAAGGTCGATGGTTTCAGCTGGATTGGGCCCGTAATCCACTATATCCCCAAGGAACACTGCTTTGTCAAATTTCTCCAATGAGAGCAGGGTGTTGAGGGCTTCAAGATTAGAATGTATATCTGAGAAAATCAGGATTTTCATGTTGATGCATGGGAATTCGGCGATATGAAGTATTTCCAATATTCAGATATATGCTGCAATTTTCCGAATCAATAGGATCATCTGCCTAAACTGAAGAATTAATAATTTTCAGGTTGTTAGGTTTCTATGGAGATCCGGAAAATTTATGACCTCAGTGTGTCGCTGAAGACTGGAATGCCCACATGGCCAACCCAGAAGGAAATAAAGATAGACCCGGTTGGATCAGTTTTGGAGAATGGTTCCACATCGGAGTTTCTTTCAGTCCCGAGCCATACGGGGACTCACTTGGACGCGCCTGCGCATTTTGTCCACCAGGCCACCACTGTAGATGAGATACCTCTCGACATGCTTATTGGGACTGGTTACTGCATCCGGCCTAAATTCTCCGGCACTGAAATCCACGCCGAGGACTTTGCAGGCGCCTGGGCTTCAAAATATGACAACAGCATCATACTTGTCAACACAGGGTGGGACAGGAAGAGAAGTTTCTCAAAGGAATTCCAGTACGATTTCCCCGGTCTTGCTGAAGATGCCATTCCTTTTTTCAAGAATCACAAGCCAAAAGTCATCGGCATTGACACTCTGGGAATAGAGCCGTATTCACACAGCGATTTCAAGGTCCATAGGGAACTGCTTGGCGCGGGCATCCCCTTCATAGAGGATCTTGCAGGCCTGCACCAGCTTGAGGAGGGAAAGCCATACCTGATCGCAGCGCTTCCGCTTAAGATCCACAAAGGCAGCGGATGCATGGCCAGGGTCGTGGCAATGGAAGTCGGGGGCGTTTAAGGATGCCAAAAGCATCGGATCTTGATGCTCTAAGAAACAGGCTGAAAGCCTCCACCAACCTTTGGGGACCACTGATGACTTCAAGGGACCCAAGCCTGACCGAAACTATCCTTCAGGCTTCGCCGGACCTGGTGATAGCAGATATGGAACATTCCCTCATCGGTGTGGAGCAGCTCCAGGACATGTGCATGGCAGCTGGAGGCACTCCGGTCATTGCAAGAATGAAGGGTCTGGAAAAGAACGAGATCAAGAGGGTGCTCGATACAGGTGTGTCTGGCATTATAGTGCCGGGAATAGAATCAAGCGATGAAACACAGGATGTAGTGAGATTTTCAAGATTTGCGCCAGAGGGGAAAAGGGGTGCAGGGCCAGGAAGAGCGTCCGGTTACGGATACGGGTTTGGAGACTACATAAAGGGGAGGCCTATTGTTATGGTACAGATAGAGACAAAGGCCGCCTTCGAGAGTGTTGAAGAGATCGCCAGCATTGAAGGGCTTGATGGTCTTTTCATTGGCCCGTTTGACCTATCAATCGCCCTCCAGACAGAATATTCCTGGAGCAACAGCTATTTTGTGGAGGCAGTGCTGAAAATCAGGAAAGCTGCAGAAAGACATGGTCTAATTTCTGGCATGTATTCGCCACTTGCACCAGATCTCATGAAGAGGACAGCCATAGAAGGGTTCAATTTCCTCATGCTTGGCATGGACCGCGAGGCAATGGCAACCACATACAGGGAATCCGGAAAAGTCTTGGAAACATTGAGAAAATAAATAAAATTTCGCATACATTTTGTACCAGAATGGGTATGTTTATCAACAACTACCGATATTGTGTGAAGCCACATGCCTAAGATCGACCATTCATCATATATTAAAGGCAGTGCAGCCAGATATAACAAGACCAAGGGAAACCTGCTCCTATCAGCCGATGGCATATGGTTTGTTCCAGATGATGGGGGAGCAGAACTATATCTTCCAATTGAGAAAATTATGGATGCCCACCTTGAAGGTGTCCTGTTGAAGAAGATCTCAATAATCACATCTGGTTCCAATGACAGGTACCTTTTCTCAGTGGCAGAGAAAGATGAATGGAGGGCAGCTATTTCACTTGCTGCGGGAATATACAGGAGAATTACCACTGGGACTTCAATCGTACCTGTTCCACCAAGCAACGGCCACGCGAGAGCAAAGCCTCAGTCTCATACTTTGGCACCGCCACAGGCCACCGCTGCTCCACCGTCCCCACCGCCTTCAAAACCTCCGCCCCAGAAAAAGAAGAAGCAGCCTGCCGCCCCTAAGCCAGCGCCATCACCTGCGGCCACCCAGGCACCATCGCCTCCACCCGCACAGACAATTCCACATCCTGCCGCAACGCAGGCTCCTCCCCAAACTAGCCCTGTGGCTGCCCCTCCCCAAATGGCAGCCGCAAGGAGTTCTACAATTGCAGCATACACAGGCCCATGGCCGGCTGGACAGGATTATGAACAGAGTTTCCAGACACTCAAGTTGAGCATGAACCCTGCACTAGGAAAGGTTGACCAGTGGGAGGCTGTCAAAAATCCAAAAACACCTGGCTGGTACGTTTACGCATCAGGCAATTATGGTTCAATTTACAAGATAAAGGGCGATGACAACAAGTATTTCGCCCTCAAGTGCTTCACCAGGAAATCTGCCAACCTCAATGAAAGGTATTACCAGATTAGCGATTATCTGAGAAAGCACAGCAAGGGACTGGACTTCCTTGCACATTTCCAGTATTTTGAGCAGGGGGTCAAGACCAGGAAGAGCCAGAACTTTTATTTCCCAGTCCTGAGGATGGAATGGATCGACGGAGTAACCCTTAACAAATACATTCAGGACAATATCTCAAATGCAAAGATACTGAAGAAAGTATCAGTAAATCTCATGGGCGAGATAGACCGGATGCAGAACGCTGGCATCGGCCATGGTGACCTTGCAGGCGACAACATCATCGTTACCAATTCAGGTGGCGTGAAACTCGTGGACTATGATGGAATGTACATTCCAAACTTCAAAGGCCAGAAATCGGCTGAAATGGGGCACGCTGACTTCCAGCATCCCGGAAGGTCCGCTGACACATTCTCCAACAAGCTCGACAACTTTTCAGCCCTCATAATTCACCTTTCCCTGTCCGCAATATCGGAAAAACCAGATCTCTGGGACAAGTACAATGGGGGAGACCCAGACTGCCTTATCCTAAGGAAGAAGGATTTTCTCAACCCTGATGTTTCACAGGCGTTCAAGGAACTTAAGGCAATGAGGAACAAGAAGATCAAGAAAATGTGCAGCATCCTTGAGGATTATCTCAGCCATGGTCCACTGTGGGATGGCGCATCTCCTTCGATGCTTTCTTCACTCTAAAAATATTGAGACAAGGGTAAGGTCATCATTTCTCATTCTCTTTGAGTTGATTTCCCTTGTGAAGAGCTCAGTCATCTCGAAGCTGGAATTTATCAGCCTGGAAACCTCTGCATAACGCCCGTATTCAAGAAGCCACTTTCCCACAGCATCGGTAGCGAGGAATATGGTGGAATTCCTTGACATGGTTCCCCTGTAAGTTGAAGCCTTTGGAGGCACTACCTTAAATTCAACGGGCATAGGATGGCCCTTTCCACTCCATACAAGCTTTGGCGTGTTGTCGAACTGGTCTGGAGAGGTAAGGGGATAGGAACTGTAGTCATCAGCGCCTTCCCAGTGTATTAGAACGCTGTCGCCTACAGCAAAAGAGGAATATTTCAACTCGCCTCCGGTATTCTGAAATTGGAGCCCCACAAGTGTTGTGTAAGAGCCTGAAACTGCTTTGTTCTTCAGGAACCAGGGCAATTTCTCCCAGTCAATTTTCCTGTACCATTTCTGCCTTGCACGAACAATGAGATCATTCAGGAAATTGTCCGGGTTTTCAAAGAAACTGTATTTCCCGGTAACCGTGCTGTCTGTTATTGCCCGGGCCCAAACATCCGAGAAGATGGATGCACTGACCCCATCAGCTATGGCAAATTTCATCTCCCTTGAGCGGAAACTGAAGGAGTCCTCGCAATCGGACTCCTTGTTTCCCAGTTTGCTCATCTGGAAGAATCTCCAGTTCAGTCTCATGTGATTACTGGAGGTTCTCAGTTGGTGCCCTGGTTCCAATGTCCAGAAGCTCCATCAACTCGTCGAGGCCAGCATTGAACACATATGCTCTGGAAGTGTCGGAAACTTCAAGCGACCTCTCCTGCGCAAGTCTCTTGAAGCCCTCTGGAAGCACGCTAGACATCTCGAAAAGTTGGCTGGCAAATTTATCATTTGCTGGCAGGACGCCCGTTTCCGAAGGGAATGTCAGGGGCTGTGCGTCCTTCGCCTCAGAGAGATGGCAGTTCCAGAAAAGGACGTTGCCATCATTTGTTGACATGTTCATGAGATCCCTTGCAACTTCAAGCGGGTCCCCGTCAGTTGCTGCCCCGTCCGAGATGTTTATCACAACAGGGGGATAGGAGTCGGGGTGCTCTGCGACCCAGTCATCGATCCACTGCTGTGCAAGCTTCAGGGCCTTCACCATTGGTGTGTTTGAATTGGCAACTGGCTCAAACCAGACTGGGAACTCAAACTCGCTCTCAACATCATTTCCTTCGGGGTCAGTGATTGTTTCCTTTCTCCTTTCCATCCTTAGGGGGGTTTCTGCCAGCCTTGATATTGGCACCAAATCGGCGTCCTTGAGAAGCGACTGGGCTGTATCAGAAACTGTCCCGTATCCGATGATTCCAATGTCGAAGTAGTCTCTTACCCCATCACTCTTCGTGCATCTGTAGATTAATTCGTAAATCTGCCGGTTAATTGCATCGGCTGCTTCCTGTGCTTTGGACCTTAATGTTCCTCCGAGCTTGTGGCTCATAGACCTTGACTGGTCAATAAGGAAAAGAAACAGTCCTGGGTTTCTTCTGCTTATCTCAGCATTGTATGTCATAAGTCAGACGAAGGCTCAGGACTTAAAAATTTTCTGGTTCATTGATGTGTTGTTATACGAAAAGTAATAGGTAAAAATGTTTCACAATCCCTTCAAATACTGTGTTAGGAAATAAAAATTAAGAAAATATAACTGATTATAAAAATATCAGTTAATTGAAGAAATTTGTCACATATGGGGCCAGATAAGTGGGGTTGTAGCCCGGGTAGGAAATGGGGTTGTGGTCTCCGCCATATGCTATGAGCCCGTTGTTGTTGTACAGTACTTTCATGTCGTTGCCGTGATGGTGCCCGTAGTGGTCAAATTCAAAGTGGTCCCTTCCATGGTTCTTCTGAGGCTGGTAGTTCCACCAGAAGTTGCCATTCCAGTTGTTAAGGTAAATTGCGGGGGCACCGGAATAGATGCTCTGGTTCGGGCTCAGTGCCGTATTATAAACAATCACAGTGTTCCTTGTTATGGTATTCCCTGAACTGTAGAGCGACATTCCTATTGGGCCAACTGTATTTCCATTAAGGGTAGTGGACACAAACATGGACAGGTACAGAGAGAGGTTAAGGCTCTGGTTCTGGAAGAACAGGTTGTTGGCAACATAATTCCTTCCATTTTGCCCGTGCATGTTATAAATCAGAAGGGCTGAGTCCAAAGTATTGAAGTAGTTGTTCACCACTGCATTGTGCTGGGAATTCCAGAGCATTACATTGGCCACAGGGAATCCGGACAAGAAGAACGGGAACCAGCCGGAGATCTGCGAATTCGCAATTACCGCGTTTTGTGCGTTGTACAGGACATACCCGAGGTCATTGTATGTTAGGAAAGAAGATATGCCATAAAGCGGGAACAGGAAGGCCATATCAGGTCCATATAGTGCCATTGATACATTGAATGAAGGCATATTGTTTGCCACTACATGTGCTGTGGTGCTGTGCAATAGAACGCCACTGAACTGCGGGAACAAGTAATCGTTCACCGTGGAGAAGAGTATGTTCAGTTGCCCGCCTGGTGCAGGGTTGTTGAACAGCATGTATGGGTGTCTTGCTGAACCATCACCTGCATATGATATGTACTTCAACTGCTGGTTGCCAAATGCATACAACGGTGTGTAAACCCCCTGAGACGCATTAAATTGCAAACTGAATTCCTGCGGGGAACCTGGTGTTAGAGGGATATATACTGGGTTATAATTACTCATCAGGATAATCAACCCATAATCTGCTGTAGGCAGGCTAAAGGAATACGATCCTGTAGGACTTAGTGGTGTTATCACCGGGAATCCAGAGTAGGGTGTCAAATCGCTATACACAAATGCGAAGGAGTTTGGCGGGTTGATCTTTCCCTGGAAATGCACGAATGTCTGCGGTGTCGACTCATTCCACATTCCGTAAACAAACGATGGACCGGCTGTCAACTGGGCGACTGCATTCTGGGTCCAAGTAACAGCTACACCAGTGGAGGTTTCGCCTGTTTCAGATCCAACGTCAAATGCGTTTGGAACGTTGGAATATGCACCATTGCTGCCCAGATACTTGAGTGTCATTGAGGCGTTGATCTGGTAGATCATTGCTGTGCTTCCTCCACCTGGGCCGCCAATCATGATTTCGGCATCATATGGTAAGCCTATGGGCGTTGTGTAGTTGGACGTTATTAACATGTTGGACTGGGGTGCAGAATATCCTGTTGGGGTTCCGTAAGTTGAGTTGAACTGTACCTGGTCATAGCTTCCGGAAACTGACCCTTGCGCATCTGACAGTGAGAAGTTGAAGAAGACTGCATCGTTTCCGTTTACCACAGATGTGTTAAGGTAAACATTCACTGTGAAAGGATACGTAACTTGGAATGCTGGCCCGACTGTGTAATAGAAAGTGTACGGTACAATTGTGCCGCAATATGAACTCAGCGCATTGGTTGTCATGTTCGTTGCGGGGCTTGAGAAATTCCATATATTGTCAAGGAACTGTAGCGTGTGTGTCCTGGCAGAGTAGAATATCACATTCTGGGTCCAGAAAGTGTACGAGGAATTTCCAAAAAGTGTTACATTGTTCATTATGGCATTGAGTTGCATAGTAACGCTGTTGGGGCCATCATCCAATGCATAGAACGTGCTGAGGTTGTTCATGGTCACAGAGGCTGCTATGCTTGAAGTGTTGATGGTGTTACGCTGGATTACTCCAGTTGTGTTGGAAAATCCATAAGTCCCGATTCCCATTGGGGCTGGTGCCTGTATGTATCCGGTACTGTTTACCTGGTTTCCCTGAATAACATTCTTCGCGTTGAAGTTGGGCAGATAGATGTATTTGTTAGCTATGCCCTTAGAATGAAGCGTGCTGAGTACATTGAGGCTCTTTTGGCTCAGAGTCTGCTGTGGTGCGACAGATGCCAGGTTGCCCAGTGAAGTTTCTCCAAATGGAGACGCTGTGTTGCTGCTTGAAGCATGGTTTTCTCCTGGAAAAATAAATGCGGCTGTGGAGAGAACCATTGCCAGAGCAACCATTATCACTAATAAAGACAATAGTTTTTTACTCATTTTATGATCAAATAATCAATACTCCAGTTCGATATTTAACCATTTATTCCTGATTTCGAATCTAGATATTTGGTATGGTTTAGTTTTATGCACAGATCTACTATTTTGAATAAGAATTCGCGACCTGAAAAATATTTTCTAATAGGATTGCGTAGTATGAGACACTAATATATTCACATAACTCCTACTTCAAAACATGTGTTCCATAGCTTTCATATTGGAGGCTCGCGGACAACTTTAGAACGATGATATCTTCGCCTTGCCTTAATTTATTTAGTGCTTCATTTGTAATCCTAATCATAGCTGTTTGAAAGCTTACAGTGAGAGACGTGTTGTTTGGGTAATCGCAACTAAGAGGCTGAATTTCTCCTCACATTCATTCCCTAATCATATAGGAGTTAACTGGTGAAGATTATAGTGCGAGGAAACATTTGCATAAGGGGCAGAAAAGAAAATGGGCATTTCAGAGGATAAATGGGTTGAAAGCTGGGAATTGCAGCAGAATCTGGAAATAAGGAAAAGAGAAGAGAGACTCAGTTTCATGTTTGACGTTGTGGGCCACTGTGCAGGCGTAAAAGCACACGTACTTGATCTCGCATGTGGGCCCGGCTCATTGGGTGGCAGGTTTACGAGGAGGTACAAAGCGGCCACTTCAGTGGGGATAGACTATGACCCTGTCCTGCTGCATCTTGCCAGAAATTATGGCGGTTATGATCACACCAGAATGGAATTTGTCGAGGCAGACCTTGGCAGTGCAGGGTGGCTCGAAATGCCCTTTGCTCATAGCTTTGATGCAGTTATGAGCACAACTGCTCTGCACTGGCTCAATGAGGCTACCCTGAGAAGGGTATATGGTGAGATTTATAACATGCTGGGCGAAAAAGGAATTTTCCTCAATGGGGACCATCTTTATCCGACCGGTGAACACGCTGATGTCAGAACCATTTTCACTGAGATAAGGCACGAATACCAGAGCTTCCAGAAGTCACTGGGTAAAGGGATGACCTGGCCACAGTGGTGGGAGGCACTTGGAAAGGAAGAGGAATTCAAAAGGCTCCTGGAGGAAAGGAAACGGAGATATCCTGAAGCGGACCATCATGATCATCCGGTCAGCCTGGAAAAGCACATGCAGTTCCTCAAAGAGGCAGGATTCCGTGCAGTCTCTGTTGGATGGCAGGACCTGGACAACAGGGTCATCGTTGCCCTGAAATGACATCCGTGTCTACTTTTACCGGATAAGAAGCCATATAAGGCTGGCCATGGCAATGGCAGCCCATGCCACCTCAAGCACTGCAGGTTGCCAGGCTTTTTTCAGGAATCCGATAATTGCTAGCGCTGCCGAACCGGTGAGGTTTAGTACCTGGTAAATTACAAGGTCTCCCGCGAACCCAAAACTAACAAGGAAATACGCCACAAGGATGGCAGCAGTACCATACCAACCATATATGGACAGGAGCTTCTTCGAGAGGGGGCTCACGCCAACCTCTCCTCAGTCTTCTTCTTTACACCGGGCCATTCTTCCCTGGTTACTGAATGCATTCTGGTATGCCTGACTGTATTATCCCGCAGTATCATATTGTTCCACAGTTCCCGTTCTCAAAATGTTGTGTAAGGTTGTCTCCAATAACTTGCACTCGCATTGTTCAGAAAATATGCCGCCTAAATAAAACCCTGTATTTTAAGAATGATATAAGTACATCCGCGGAAACTATCGTAATATTCTTTGTTTGCCCTCCAATGCAATGCCTAATACTGAAATGCCGATTTTAACTTAATCAACCATGAAATCTTTGCCTTCTCTCATTGAAAAGATTTTTCTTCACCTAAGGTCTGGCTTTCTTGTAGAAGAAAGCAAACCGTCTAAAAACGGGTTCATACATAAAAGGTGGAAATGAAATGGTGGAAGGCCTTGATGCCAGATCTCTGCTGGTGATTGATAAAGGGGAACAAATGGTTATCCCTGGGGCCATCCTGTTTTTTATTGGCCTGCTGATGCCCATTCTCATTCAGGAAACCCGCGAATTTTACGGTAGCTTCAGCAGGTATGATGGTGGGGCCTTCAATATGGCATTCTCTGCCATCATGCTACTGGGATTATTCATGTCTGCAATGGGGATCATGTTCAGGGAAAGGGGCCAGATTCACGGACAAACCACGGTTGTCCTGCTCTTTGCGCTTATTGTTGATACAGTGCTTTGGTTTTACCTTCCAACAGTCGGTCTCTCAACACCGTCAGGTCTGATCTCTCTCCTGCCTTTCCTTTCGCCTGCTCAGATTCCTCTAGGCATAACCTTGATTTTCATAGTGCTGGTGCTGGCTGCCAGAAGTCTTTACAGGAAGGACCCAAGAAAATCAGGGAAACCAAAATACAACAATTAAGGCTGCTTCATCGGTTGAAATAGGCAACTGCTTTTATTCCACTAATCTTTCAAGTAGTTTGAATGGTAAGGCCTTTACTGAAATGGGCAGGCGGAAAGAGGCAGCTTTTGCATGAGCTTATATCCAGGATGCCTGATGGTTTCAATACATACTGGGAACCGTTCCTGGGGGGAGCCGCCCTTTTCTTCAATATTTCAGAAAGTGATGATGGGCATGGGTATGTCCTTTCCGATATCAACCCCACGCTTTGCCTGTTTTATCAGACAGTAAGGGACAGGACAGACGATCTGCTGGGGTATGTTTCATCTCTAAAGTACGGGAACAGCTCTCCTGACTACTATGAAGCCAGAATGAGATTCAACATCCTTGACGGAAAAAAGGAACCTGTAGAAAAATCCGGGCTCCTGCTGTATCTCAACAGGCACTGTTTCAACGGGCTCTACAGGGTAAATTCCAAGGGCGAATTCAACGTCCCCTTTGGAAGCTATATCTCCCCGAAAATTCCATCTCATGAACATATTCTTGCTGCATCGGAAAGCCTGAAAAAGGCAAAAATCTTGAATGGAGATTTCCTCGAAGTCATTTCCGGTGCAGGCAAAGGGGATTTTGTATACTTTGATCCCCCATATGAACCAATCAGCAAATCCTCAAGTTTTACTGCCTATAGCAAGGAAGGGTTTGGCCGGGGACAACAGGAACGCCTTTCTAAGGTAATGAAGGAATTAGATAGGAAGGGGGCGCTATTCATGCTGAGCAACTCTGGAAACAGCCTCCTTGAAGAACTCTATTCGGGCTTCAGGATAATCAAGGTGGAGGCAAGAAGGAGCATCAATTCCAATGGGCTTGGTCGTGGGAGCGTCAGGGAAATAATTGTCACAAACTATTGAGTTTAAATTTCTGACAGAAGAAAGTTCAAAGCAGGCTAAATTTAAATATTGAAATTTGGGTAGAAGAGTCGCATGAATTTCGAGATTATCAATCCACAGGGCGGATATGCAGTTTTAAAGGCTACTATGAATGAAGGCGATGAATTCATTTCCATGCCGGGAACGGTCACAAGCCTCAAGGGGGCAAATTTCGCCGCCCAGAAGCAGGGAGGGCTCCTCGGAGGCCTCAAGCGTTCAATCACAACGGGCACCGGCGTATTCATGGACAGGGTCTATTACGAATCAGCACCCGGAGAGGCAATTGTTGCCCCAAGATTCCCCGGGCAAATTGGGGAAATAGCGCTGGGACAGGAGATAATGGCCCACAGCCACAGCTTCCTCGCCACAAACAGCGGTGTGGAAGTGGGTTCGCGGTCCCTTGGTGTAAGGTCACTATTAGCATCAGGAAACCTCTTCTGGATTTCACTCAGGGGAGATTCCAGCAAGAAGGCCTGGCTCTCTTTTTTCGGGGATATTATGAAGATCGACCTCAAGGCGGGGGAGAGGATGTCTGTTGAACATGGGCACTTTGTAGCAATAACAGGCGGGACGAAGTTCCAGATCAGGTTCCTCGGAATAAAAAGGTCACTGATTGGGGGAGAGGGGCTGTACATGGTTGATGTTGAGGGGCCAGGCAGCCTCTGGGTCCAGACAAGGAACCTGGATGCATTCATAATGTATATTGCTGAACATGTGCCCAAGAGCTGAAGGTGGAGTGGAAAGAATGTTGGCGTATTGCAGGTGATGTTGCAGCATGGCGGAAATAAGGATAGGCTGTTCCGGCTGGAGCTATAGGGCATGGGATGGGCCCTTCTATCCAAAAGGAATGCAGCCTGGGGATTACTTGGAGTTTTACTCGACGGTTTTTGGCACTGTTGAGATAGATTCCACATTTTACAGCATTCCTCCACAAAATTCCGTGAAAAAATGGGACAAGTCAGCTCAGGAAGGGTTTCAGTTTTCTCCCAAACTACCCAGGGAGATAACCCATGAAAGAAGGCTGAGGAATGCTGCCCTGGTTATGGAACAGTTCATGATGAGCATTGCACCCCTCAGGAGA
>JAJZKS010000234.1 GCA_021850835.1 Thermoplasmata archaeon | reverse complement strand
TTGAATCCGCTGAACACAACCACAGCGATCAACGAATAGAGAGCGAATATTCCATATCTTGATGCAATTGCAGTTCCAATGTAATATGGTGTCGTTTCGTAGGGTATCAGGCCGCCATTTCCCAGGAAGATAACCAGGGCATAGGCGGAAATGATCATTATCAATCCCGACACCGTATATGACGAAATAATTCCCCTGGGTATATTTCTCCTTGGTGAGGATACATTTCGGGATATGAAAACTGAGGACCCGCTCCCCGAGAATGCAAGTATTCCAAATACAAGTCCGGTCCAGACATAGTATATCCTGTCGGAGGTTATTTCAAATGGCTTCAGGGTCATAGTGCCACCACGAAGGAAAAAGGTGGAAAGCGTAAGTACGAAGGCTATTTCTATGAACCCGGCGGCAACTGTATATCTGAGCCCTTTTTTTATGCCGGTCATGGTGAAGAGTATTGGAGAAATTGCGAAAGTAAATGAAAGAATGACAGCCAGGAAAGGAAAACTTATGCCTCCATAGGAAAGGCCGGATCGAAGGAAACCACCCTCGAACAGAGATATATCGGGAACTACCATAAGGGAATACACAATGTAGATAATTGCCGTAAACAGGCCGGCCCTTTTGCCAGATAGAATTCCAACATATGTAAAATATCCCCCATTGGAGACAAACCTCAGTGAAACCCCGGAGAGTGTGAATATTGTAGAATATCCAAGCATGAATGACAGCAGCATAACCATCGGGAGATAAATTCCTGAAATTGCTGCAATGACAGAAAATACTGCAGCAACGTCCAGCATCGGCCCAATTGAATTGAATGACTGCATCATGCCTGAAAGGAAACCTTTCTGTACGGTATTCACGGGATGTGAAGTTTAGTTTACTTAATTAAAGTTCACTTGATATGTCATGGAAAGGTTATTCATCATCATCCGCCATTTAGAGCTGTGCTTGGAGGGGATATTGTCATTGGCGGAGGTAATGCCGGGCTCTCAGCGGCCATTGAGCTTGCAATCCTTGGCAGAAAGGTGACATTACTTGAAGCGGCACCCAAATTTTACCGTGGCGGGAATTCCAAGTATACCCGGGACATAAGATATGCCCATGAAAATGACAGGTTCACCTCTGGGAGCTATTCAGCATCGGAGCTTCTTTCAGACCTGAAATCTGTATCGGGACAGCTGCCGGATGAGAAGATGGCTTCCCTTGTCGTGGATATGTCCCGTGACATGCCCTACTGGATGGAAAAACAGGGTATAAGATTCAAAGCAGAAATAAGGGGGACCCTTGATCTCTCCAGGACAAATGCCTTTTTCCTTGGTGGAGGAAAAGCACTTATGGACGCATATTATGAAAGGGCAGAAAGCTTGGGAATCAGTATTGTCTATGACTCTAAGGTCACCGATATCAAGCTTCAAGGAAACAGGTGCAGCAAAATAGAAGCCATGGTCATGGGAAAGCCCACCGAAATGACTGCGGAAAATTTCATAATAGCATCCGGAGGTTTCGAATCCAACAGGAAATGGCTGGAGGAAATATGGGGACCCGGATCAAGAAACTTCAGAATAAGAGGCACCAGATATAACATGGGAGAACCCCTCAGATCTATGATCCGTCGGGGGGCAGTTGTGGTTGGGGACCCAAGAGGGGGCCACATTATAGCTGTAGATGACAGGGCACCGGAGTACGATGGGGGAATAGTTACGAGGATTGATGCAATCCCGAAGGGGATTGTTGTAAACAGGAACTGCAGAAGGTTTTACGATGAGGGTGAAGACATCTGGCCGAAAAGGTACGCCATATGGGGAAAGCTTGTTGCCGATCAAGAGGAACAGATCGCATACGTGATCACGGATTCCACTGCCAGAGGCCGCTTTATGCCTACTGCGTTCCCGCCATATGTGGATTCTGATATATGCAACCTGGCAACAAAGATAGGATTGAATCCTTCAGAGATGGAAAAAACAGTTCTGGACTTCAACGATCATGTCAGGTGCGAACCATCCATCAAGGATTTGGACTTTCACTGCCACACTGAGGGATTGGTACCCCCAAAGTCCCACTGGGCATCCCCCATCATCAAACCTCCATTTTATGCATACAGGCTGAGACCAGGGCTGACTTTCACATATATGGGCCTTAAGATCGACTATCATGGGAGGATTGTGAGTGGCGACGGCCCAATTGAGAACTGTTATGCAGCCGGTGAAATAGCCTCAGGAAATATACTGAATTCAGGATATCTTGCTGGTTTCGGACTCACCATAGGTTGCACTACAGCTTGGTTGGCTTCGAGGGAGATCTGCAATGCAGCCTGACATTTACGCGGAGGCTTCCAGGCAGCTTCAGCTGTGCAATGCATGCAGATATTGTGAAGGTTACTGCGCGGTCTGGGAAGCCCTTGACAGGAGAAATGAAATCGGCAGGAATGATATCCTGTACTTCTCCTCACTCTGCCACGACTGTGGGCAGTGCTATACAGTCTGCCCCTTCACTGAGCCGCATGAATATGCCCTCAATATTCCGAAGGCTCTTGGAAGCGTGAGGCTGGATTCCTATTCAGCCAATATCTGGCCAGGATTTCTGAAGGGCTTGATCAAATTCCCATCACTTTTCACTTCAATTATACTTGCATTAAGTATGACTTCAATGTTCCTTTTCGTCTTGATAACTAAGGGTACACTGACTGGCAGCTTGACATTTTCACAGGTGATCTCACCATTTGATTACCGCCTGGCAACGCTGTCCATATACTCATTTGTTTTAGTTCTCTGGGTCATTGAAGGACACAGATACTGGTCACAGATCAACATTGGACCCAAACAGAAAACAGGTTTAAGTGCAATATTCGGGGGTCTTTCCGATGCCTTTGGACATGAGAATTTCAAGGGAGGTGGTGCTGGGTGCACATATCCTGACAGTAGAAGAAAGAGCTTCAGGTTAATTTTCCACCCGATGGTATTGTTCGGTTTTCTGATTGCACTTGTTTCTATTTCCTTCTACCCTGCCTTCGGACTGCCTTTCAGGATACTTTATCTAATTGGTTCTGCAATGATGTTTTTTGGCTCTGCGGGACTCATGTATGGCAGGACTCTTTCTGACAGAACAAGGGAAACTCCTGGAATGATAAGGATTGACTTCCCTTTCACGCTTCTCCTTAACCTGGGGGGCCTGACTGGAATTGTCCTTGTAGTTTTCTACGGATCTGGCTTTGATTGGTCAGTGTTCCTTATTCATGATGCACTCATCTTTACTCTTTTCCTGCTCGCGCCTTTCGGTAAATTCATCCATCCCTTATTCCGAATCCTGGCACTGGTAAAGAACCGTGCTGAACGAAACATCGATGATGGATCATTGTCGCACACTTGAAATATGCGTAATGATGTGAAAAGTGATGGGAATTTGATCAAGCCCTTC
>JAJZKS010000233.1 GCA_021850835.1 Thermoplasmata archaeon | reverse complement strand
TGATACCTGTTTGCGAATAGGCGGAGAAGGGAGATACTGCCCGGGTCCATAGGATATGTTCATAATATTGGAGGTAATAAAGATGTAAGAGAAGGGCTGACCTGGGATTTTACATACCTGGTTATAAATTAAGAGCGTTCTGTCCGCACCAATGCTGTATTCTCCATAAACCACAGGGTGCCCTGATGTCTTCATGACCTGTGACCTTATCCCCTTCGCTTCCAGGAGATCTTTCAGAAATGACGCAGCTTTTTCAATCCCCATCTTCTTTGCAGAGATAGATGGTATTTTAAGGAAATTCCTGTACGTTTCAAGTTGTTCATCTCGAAGGTTCATCCACCAACCACTTCCCCACCGTTCTTGAATACCTCAATTAATTTTTCAATTTCCAAGATGTTCTCGCTGGGGTCACCGTTTATCACTACAACATCAGCGGGAAAGCCTGGCTTGATTGTCCCTGCTTTCATACCTATCTTGCTGACATTTCCGGTCGCTGTTCTCAGGGACTCAATTGGCGTCAGACCCCCCTCCTCTGTAAGAAAGACAAGCTCTTTCCAGTTTCTGCCAATGTCTATGTCCCTTCCGGTTTCAAAACCTAGATCAGTCCCGCAGAGAAGGTTCAATCCCAACTTGTTCGCACGAGGCACCATATTTCTTGCTCCGTCCATCACTTCGCTTATTTTGTTGAGACCCCACTCGTTGACTCCCAGTTCCTTGCCATATTTCTTCAGGAGTACCTGAATGGAAAGTGTTGGAGTAAGTGATACATTTTTTTTCAGCATAAGTTTCAGGGTGTCTTCTGATGCTAACGTGCAGTGCTCTATGGTTCTGACGCCTCCTTCAACGGCATTTCTGATGCCCGCATCGCCATGAGCATGTGCAGCAACGTAAGTGCCAGCTTTTTCTGCTTCCTTAACTATGGCCCGAATCTCATCCATCGTGAACTGTTCCTGATTGGGGTGATCCTTTTCTGACAGCACACCGCCTGTAGAGAAGATTTTAATGAAATCTGAACCTTGCCTGAATACTTTCCTTGCTGCCTTGATGCACTCTGCAGTTCCATCGCACAATTCCGACATGCCATGTTGAACATTCCATTCGAGCGGTATTGAGTGTGACAACTCGCCATGGCCAAATGTCTGACTCAGTGGCTTCCCAGCTGCTAATATGTTCGGACCCCTGAGTGTACCAAATTTAATGGCATCCCGAAGAAAAAGGGAATTTTCCTCACCGCAGTCTCTTACGGATGTGAAACCTGCCTTCAACAGCTTTTCCATCCATGTTGAGGCCCTGAGAATTCTAGACCTTGGATCCTTTGTCAAGGACTCCATGAGCAGGCTGCCTGAAGTTGCACCCGTGAGGTGTATGTGGGCATCAACCATTCCTGGCATAAGAAAAGCGCCAGGAAATTCCTTTACCTCATCACCCTTCAGGGTCTTTCCTATTTCTTTTACAAATCCATCCTCGACGAGAATGGAGTTTCCAGGTACGACGTTTTTGCCGTCAAAAACTTTTTCCCCCTTGATTACCAACTTCATGGTCAGTTAACCAGACATAGGTATTAAATCATTTTCTGAGAAAGTGTTGTCCTTAATTATTGTCATGTTTATGACAAGGAATGTGGGTGTGTTCATTTTGTTGAAACTGAACATGGACTTGAAGGAGCAGACGATCCAGAACATGCTTGAACGTAGCGCAGGACTATTCCAACTCCGAGGAGCATCCGAGATGTAAAATTTTCCTTAATGTGATCATCGGTGAAATGAACAGAAACTTAACGGTGCTTTCGCTGCATTTTGAGAATGAGGTCTATCTATTGCCAATCTTATTTAATTGTGATCGAAATTGCATTGGAAGAAAGACATTGTCAAGATCCGGTCGGTTCATGTTTTTGGTGACATTGCGGGCATGTCTGAAATGATCCCGCTTGAAGGCATCGTCGTGAAAAGGAATGAAACAGTCAAAAGATGCTTGCGACAGATGATGGCAAGTCAATTATCAACTGATATTTGGTAAAATTGTAAAATAGAAATATTTTTATACCGCCAGCTCGTTGCTATATGAAGAGTGTCACGCATGGAAAACACGACAATTGGAAAAGCCAGTACAGTAGGCGGGTTAATCTCAATAGCGATTGTGGTTGGCTTCGGAATGTTTCTAGTGGGCTTCGACGCTAATCTGTTCTTTTTTGGAGGTACATTTATATTCAGCATCTTGAATGTGAGTCCTTTCCTGCTCGGGATCGCAAGTTCAGGATTCGCTATCGGAATCACGATATTTAGTCTGGTTGGTGGATATGTGTTCGACCGTATCACGACAAGAAATGGCATTCTAATATCCCTGGCTATAATATCTCTGTTTTCTGCGTTGACTGGTTTCGCTTCAAATGCTTACGAGGTTGTTATCTACAGGTTCTTGGTAGGATTCGGGACCGGAATGATTCAACCTCAAATATCAGCTTTCCTTGGCGATCTTAGACCAAAGATCAGGGCAACACTAATTGCCACAGCTGGTGTTTTCTTCAACGTTGGTCTCTTTGCGGGCCCTCTGGTGTTTGCTGGTTTTTCAACACTGCACACATTTGACATACCGTTCATTATAGCAGGGGTGTCCGGTCTGGTCCTGATGGGATTAACAGTTGGTTTGGTCCCTTCCAAATATAGGCCACCAGAAAAGCCAAAGAAGGGGATACTTAAAAACATGAATCGCTCACTCCTGCTCGCATCTATATCGTACCTGTTCTTCGGAGTAGCTTTCTTTGCGTTTGAAAGTTATATTACACCATACTTTATTTCATCGGGGTTAAATAAGGGTAGTGCCGCTGTAGTTCTATCGACATTCGGAATAGCAGGAATAATACTTGCATACCCGGGAGGAATTGCTGGAGACCGGTTTAACAGGAAGAGGTTAATACAGCTCGGTATATTTATGATATTCCTTGGATCAGTTGTAATGTTCGCTTTCCATGTAACTTTCGTATTAGCACTTATTGGCGTTGTGCTGTTTGGTGGGGGCTATGCAATATATGGAAACATACAGGCTTTTTCCCAGGAATCAGTAGAGGATGCATGGATTGGGACAGCTGTTGGTTTCCTGTTTACTATATTCAATATAGGAGCCATATTCGGTGGGCCCCTCATGGGGTATGTTTCGGTGACATACGGCTATCACCTTGGTGGGGTATATGCCATGATCGTTCCCTTGGCCATAGCCGTAGTTGTTATGAGTGTTGCTCCAGCGGTGACAAAGAAAGCTTCCAAACCACAGGAGCAGGAAGCGCCTGCATAAACCCATAACCCCTCCTTTTTAATTTGAGTGATTCAGGCACCCGTATTGAACTGAATGGCAAATTCCACTTATTTTATAGGTAGTATTTTTTCTGTTTCGATTAGTCGGTAAGCGCTATTTACACCAGATAAATTACTGGGTTTC
>JAJZKS010000232.1 GCA_021850835.1 Thermoplasmata archaeon | reverse complement strand
GGCAGGCCTCAGGTAAACCCCGAATGAAGGTAGAATTGTGAATGGAAGAACTCCCTCCTTGTTCTGGTCCCAACCGAACAGAACATTTTCAACAGTAGGCCCGCTAATCTGGAACACCATTCTTTTTTTGGGCCTGATGTGGCTGTCAATGCCGGTTGGATCTAGGAGGCCAGTAGTCCACACATCAGTGCAGATGATGAAAATATCGGCTTCAATATCGCCATTGTTTGTCTGGACCTTTTTAAGCTGTTTCTTCTGCCAGAGGAAAGGCTCACCCGGATAGTCGAGAGGATCAACAGGCTCGAGATGGAATTCCTTGACCAAAGTGCTGAAAAGGAACTTGACTCCCAATCTAAGGGCAGAATTGTAGTAGTAATCGGCAACCATTTCCGGTTCAATGGTTCCGCAATTTTCTCCGAGTATACCCAGGTCTATGTCCTTGAGGTTCATGAGAGATCTTGTATCTTCGTCCAGTTTTGTGCGCAAGAAATCGTACCTGGAAAGGGCGTCAGAATCCAGTGTCCTGACCTTTGACCTTTGCGCAACTTTCTGAAGCACTTTGAGCCTTGGGTCATCATGGTTGGTAAGGAAAAGATATCCCACGAATTGCATGCCTAAGTCATGCCCCAAATCTTCCTGCACATGCCTGTAGTAATTTATGGTTGAATTGGACAGGTTGAAATTCGTTTCTGATGAGAACATGTCCCTGAAGCCTGCAGCGCTCCTTGCAGTGTTTCCCTGGGCATAGGTGGGAGCCTTGTCAATTACAACAATGTTCACGTCGGGATTGTTTTTCTTTATGTAATAAGCAGAAGTGAGACCTACTATTCCGGCGCCTATAACAGCAACATCAAAGTGAGATTCAGGCACCATTACGTAAGTTGAGCGACCCTTAATAACCTTACCAGTAATTTTCTGAGTATCGATTATATGGGATGAAATCGACAATTATTGAAAAAGGTCTGTTGAAAGGTACTTGAAGCCATTATCCGGGAATATTGCAACCACCCTTTTGCCGGCACCGAGTTCATGGGCCTTTTGTATTGCAATATGCAGGGCACATGCAGAACTTTGGCCCAGCAGGAGCCCTTCCATGCTTGCAGCTTTTCGCCCTGTTTCGAATGCAGCCTGTTTCATTTTCTCATCCATCTCTATGAATTCGTCAAAATATTCCATCCTGACAAGCTTTGAGGGGTTTGGCTCCTTCGGGTTGCGTATTCCCTGGATCTTCACTCCCAGTGCAGGAGTTATCCCCACTATTCTGATGTCCGGGTTGTATTCCTTCATTCTGATTGAAATTCCAGAACTGGTGCCACCAGTTCCCACTGTCATGACTACCATGTCCAGATTCCCGTCCATCTGATCGATTATCTCATTAGCAGTGCCCCGGTAGTGCGCAAATATGTTGGCTGGGTTGCTAAACTGGTCCATACCTACATATCTTTCCGGATTTTCTGAAATGAGCCTGTCTTTGAGTTCGATTGCACCCGCGGTGCCTTTCTCCCCGGGGGTGAGCAGGAGTTCGGCACCATATGCCTTGATTATCTTCCTTCTCTCAATGCTGGCAGATTCGGCCATTACGATTGTTACCTTGTAGCCTTTATACGCACCGATCATCGCAAGAGCTATTCCGGTATTTCCCGATGTTGCTTCTATGATGGTCTTTTCCTTGGTCAGGATGCCACTTGCTTCAGCAAACTCAATAAGATTGAGGGCGGCCCGGTCCTTGACTGAACCCCCGATGTTGAACATTTCCAGTTTGGCGTAGATGCTGGCATCCTTCGGTCCTGTGAGTTTGTTAATCCTGATCATTGGAGTGTGGCCGATTAAATCTGAAATGTTCCTGCTGATTCCATGGTAATCCATGATACTGTATTGTATCAGAGTTAAAATTTTTCAATGTCTGGACTTTGTATTACATGAGAGGCAGTACTTGTAAAGATAGTTTTAAAATTCTCACTTCATTCTCATAGCTATGCCAGTCGAACCAGCCAGTAACCCCTTAGTTTCATGCAAATGGCTCTCTGAACACTTGGAAGATGAATCCGTAATCATAGTTGACTGCAGGTATAATCTGATGGACAAGGCATATGGCAGGGAAAGTTACAATACAGGGCATATTCCCGGGGCACATTTCCTCGACATGGAAAGGAAGCTGACCGGGAGTCTGGGAAAACACGGCGGCAGGCATCCTCTCCCTGAACTGGAAGAATTCCAGGAAAGCATGAACAGCATTGGGCTGTCATCAGGAAATACGGTAATTGCATACGACGATGACGGATCCGGTGCATCAAGGCTCTGGTGGCTGCTCAAATATTATGGCCATCCAGACGTCAAGATACTTGATGGGGGCTTTCAGGAATGGAAGGATTCAGGCTTTACAGTTACGAGAAATGTTCCGGAACTGAAGAAAGGGAATTTCAAGGCACGGATTACAGGGAAAATACTGGTGAACAGGGATGACCTGATGAAGCTGCCACATGGCACCAAAATTATCGATGTCCGTGATAGGGAAAGGTATCTCGGAATCACTGAACCAATAGACAGGATTGCAGGCCATATACCTGGGGCAATAAACATACCATACAGGGAAATCATTGAAAAGCCCGGAAAATTCAAGAGCCCACTAGAACTTGAGAAGATTTTTTCTGGCAGCGGAAAGGAACCTGTAGTTTACTGCGGTTCAGGCATAACTTCCTGCGTAAATTTCGTGGCCCTGGAATCCATAGGGCGGCATCCGAAGCTTTATGCCGGAAGCTGGAGCGACTGGATAAGTTATGAGGACAGTGAGATAGCCACAGGAGAATTCAAATAATATCATTTTTCTGAATTTTTATTGAAATATATTTATCTATGAGAACTGCTGTTATTCTACATGCAATCATTCTTTTATACCTATAATGAAATACAGGGGTATGGCGTACAGTGACGGCATCATACTCAGAGTCGCCGAAGCAAATTCTACCGATCCGGGAATGTCCAGAGTCAGACTTGACGAGGAATCGAGACTTGCCCTAGGGGCAGAAATCGGTGATGTTGTCGAAATCGAAAAGGACAAAAAAACCGTTGGAAGAGTCTACAGAGCAAGACCAGAAGACGAGAACAAAGGCATTGTGAGAATCGACAGTGTCATGAGAAACAACTGCGGTTCATCCATTGGAGACAAGGTCAGAGTCAAGAAAGTCAGAACTGAAGAAGCCAAGAGAATCACGTTAGCACCCATTATCCGCAAGGACCAGAGGCTTAAGTTTGGTGAGGGGATCAATGAGTTTGTCCAGAAAGCCCTTATCAGGAGGCCGATGCTTGAAGGGGACAATATCAGCGTACCAGGGTTAACGCTAGCCGGTCATTCAGGCTTAATTTTCAAGGTCGTTAAGTCCCAACCCACAAAAAGCCCAGTGGAAGTTGGAGAGGAAACCAAGATAGAGATCAG
>JAJZKS010000231.1 GCA_021850835.1 Thermoplasmata archaeon | reverse complement strand
TCAATTGGCAGAACTTCATATTCAATTAAATATTTAAATCGAATTATATTAAATGCTTCACAAATATTTGATTTTAAGCCCTATTTCCTTGTATCTGTTCTGCATTTCCTTAAGCTGGGGGAGAAGATAATGAAACCTGCGGGAGGAAATGAACAGTACAGAATCTAAGCCTCTTGTTGCAGCTTCAAAAACTCCTTCTAATGAGGCAAATTCTATTTGAGGCACGCTTCCTGCACTAGAAACAGCGTAAAATGCCTCCTCTCCAACTACTGCAATTTTGGCTTCCGGGTTAATTTCGCCACTTACTGTTGAAGCAAATTTTTCTTTGTCTTCTATATCTTCTGCTGATGGAAGGACACAGATGACTACGTTTCCGAATTCCACTCCTATGATCCCGCTAATGGAGGCCACAACAATCTCATCCTTGCCTGCACTGTTACGGGCAATCCCGCGTGCCTTGCCGTTTTCCTTACCGGCGTGAAGGTATCCTGATGACATGTAGACTCCAACTTCCTCGCCTTTTTTAATGGAGTTATCTGCTATGGCTTCCCATGTTACTATATTGTCAATCTTTGCCATGTTTTCAGAAACAAATTCCCTTAGTGAACCAAGTCCGGATTCAAGGAAACTGAAACCTTCCTTTGAGATCTCATTTGTATTTCCTACAAGGCCCTTTTTTCTCAGGATTTTAAGGTGATAGTTCACTCCCTGGATGGTGATTCCGACATTCTTAGCAATGCTGGCGGGCTTGTCGACGCCGTCAAAAAGCTCGATCATAATCATGAGCTGTGTCAACTCACCCTGATCTAGAACCATTGATGCTTAAGCTCAGGAATATTTATTAGTTTACTGGATAACCTTCCAATGAGCACCGAAGGAAAAGTGGGTGGAGTATACCACGGGGAACCTATTTTACTAGACCTAGGTGTGGAAGATTACTCGGAGATACTCAAACTTCAACGCCACATGAACTTCCTTTCTAGCAACAGCGAAGTTGGTGATGCTGTGTTTCTTTTGCAGCACCCTGACGTTTATACCTTGGGTATTCACAGAAACCAGACTGAGATACTTTCCCCGGAAATTGTGCCTTTTGAGGTGGAAAGAGGCGGTTCTGCCACGTACCATGGGCCTGGACAGCTTGTTGTCTATTTCATGGTAAATATGAAGAACCATGGGATCAATGTGAGGGACCTCATACAAATGACCCAGAATTCCATAACATCCCTGCTTTCTGATTATGGAATCCATTCGGAGGGAAGGTTGCATGGGGAAACTGGAGTCTGGGTGAAGGAAAAAAAAATCTGTTCCATAGGATTTGCTGTTAAAGGATTCTCTACACTCCATGGCATCGGCTTTAACGTCAATACAGACCTGTCAAAGTTCCAGAAAATAATGCCATGCGGCATGCAGTCCACAATTATGACCAGCATGGAAAATGAACTTGGACATGCCATCGATTTCAAAAGTGTGAAAAATAGGCTGAAGAAAAGCTTCACAGAAATGCTTGGATTGGAAAAATATATAGAATTTAATTCTATGGATGAATTAAAATCCTATTCAGTGGGCAATGGTCTGGGACTGTTCCCGAAGGAACTGCTGTAGGTAATAATAGGAGCCTGTGCCTTTTCCGCTAATCCCACTCATCTTCCAACCAACAAATGGCTGTGATCCCACAATGGCACCAGTAGATGCGCCCCTCTCCCTGTTTGCATATATCACACCGACATCAGCATTATCAAAGTAGTAGGAGATTTCCTCCTGGTCCTCGGAAATAATTCCGCCGGTCAGCCCATATTCAGACTTGTTAATTTCCTCTACTGCCTCCTTGAGGTTTTTAACCCTTACAATTCCCAGTACAGGCAGGAAAAGTTCATTCTTGACCAGTTCACTATCTTTTGGCACATCCTTTATTACTGTTGGTTCAACGTAGAATCCTGGTCGCTCAAGGGCATTCCCGCCAACTACAACCTTTCCATATGTGGAAAACTTTGATGAGAGTTTCTTGAACTTCTCGAAAGCATCCTTATTTATCACCGGGCCGATGAACGTATCTTTCTCCTTAGGGTCATCGGGGACAACTTTTCTGGTTCTTTCTGCCAGCGCATCTATGAATTTGTCGTAGATTGCCTCCTCCACATAAACTAGAGAAGTGGCACTGCACTTTTGCCCCGAAAAACCGAAAGCTCCCCTGAACACTCCTTCAACAGCTTTCTTCAAGTCTGCCTTTGCTGTAACAACGACTGCATCTTTTCCGCCCATTTCAGTAATTACCGGTTTAGGCCTCCTTGCCTGTGCCTTATGGTACATGTTGAGACCCACTTCCCTTGAACCGGTGAAAACTATTCCTGCTATTCCGTCATGCTCCACTATCTTTGCACCAATTGTGCTGCCGGACCCTGATAGGTAAACCAGTACGTCCTCAGGCACGCCGCATTCGTACATCAGCTTCACTGTAAGATATGAGATCAGAGGAATATCGCTAGAAGGTTTCAGCAGAACCGCATTTCCAACTGTGAGCGGGCCTGCCATCATACCAACAGTTATTGCATAGAAATTGAATGGCGGAATTACTGCAAAAACTCCATAGGGTTTCATTACGCTGAAGCTCTCCTCGTTGTCGTATCCTTTCCCAGTTAAATGAACAAAACCCTTGTTTTCTATCATGTTTAGAGCATAGAATCTTAGGAAGTCGATTCCTTCATCAACGTCTGCCATGGCTTCAGTTCTGTTCTTCCCATTCTCAAAAGCTAGAAGTGCAGAAAATAGGTATTTCTTCTCGCTGATTTTGTCAGCTACCTTGAGCATTACCTTTGCCCGGTGTATGTAACCCATGTTATACCACTTCTTATAAGAGCCATTGAGCATCCTGAGAGCTTTCTCAAGAGATTCTTCAGAGGAAAGCTGGAATGTTGCGATCTCTTTTCCATCTACCGGGGAGATTTCAGTAATTTTCTTAGTTTCTTTCACTTCTCCAGCCAGAAGGTTCGGGTATTCCTTGCCGAGATATTTTGGGACTTCCTTGAGGGCTTCTTCATAAAGTCTGTGGAATTCTTCTTCCTTGCCCGCTTTTGCCATTTTAACAAAAGTCACTTCATTCTCAAACATAATAGAATATTGCTTGCTCGTACATTAAAAATTTGATTAAATTGAAACTGTGTTGCATAACTACCCGTATGTCCTGGTGTTCTCTCTCATGATATTGTAAAAGGGCACCTTCAACCCAACTTCCTGGATCATGTAATCTGTTCTTTTCGCCCTGATGATCTCGCCCATGACTCTCTTGAGGCCTGAGAAATATATCTCCACAGTCCATCTCTTTCCATATTCATGGATATTTTTCCACTGGTCCTCTCCCAGCTTCTTGATCTCCCTTGCTGTTTTACCCCTGAGGGGAGATGCTCGCGATAATGTGCTGAAGTTCTTCCTCAGGGGAATAATGG
>JAJZKS010000230.1 GCA_021850835.1 Thermoplasmata archaeon | reverse complement strand
ATTCCTATTGCTTTTGCCTCTTCATTTACCTCTTTTTCCTCAATAAGGATAATTTTGAAACCCTTGTGCAAACTCTGCATAGGCACAATAAGGTTGAGGTGGCAGAATTCTACAAAGCTGACCCACTTCAGATATATAATCAGATGAACAAACAATCTGTCCAAGGATTGATTACACACCTGTCGGATACTGAATTGAGTACACTGAAGCGTGCATACCATTGTGGATACTTTGAATGGCCGCGGGTTTCAAATCTTGAGACGCTTTCTTCCAATGCCCATATCTCAAAGGTTGCTATATTACACCATATTCGCAATGCGGAAAATAAACTCCTGAAAGTGATCTTTGGCCTTTAGAGGATAATGAACGGGCATTCTTTTTAATCCCTTTGTATACAACATGCCAGATCAACGCGCTACACCGTACGATTAGGCGGGTCATACTGCTTCAGATGTTTATCCTATGTGAGCGGGAAGACCCCTTGACCCGGCAAGGGGATGAAAGCGAACCGTAATATATCCAGATATAATCGTTTAAACAATGTTCAGGACCGTTAAACTGAAGCTTCCCTACGATCAATCACTCCTTGAAACGGGGAAGAGATTCAGGGAAGCATGCCAGGCAGTCCTGGACTATGGCTTTTCGGAACACACATTCAACAAGAACAGGCTGGACAGGGCAACCTACAGAAATATCAGGAAAGACATACCAACCCTTCCATCTGCGCTGGTACAGACTGCAAGGGATACGGCATCCGAGGCATTGAAACAGACAAAACTTCAGAAAGAAATTAAAAGGAAATCACTCACAATAAGATACGACAGGAGGACATTCAGGTTCTATCCCGATTCTTTTACGATATCTTTAACAACCGTGGCCGGAAGGCTTGTGTTTCCCGTTGCAAAATCACCCCTCATCGATAAATACAGGGGGGAATACACCAATGCGCAGGTATTCATCGATGCAAAACATGGAAAGATGTCTGTGATGATCCAGGTGGAACTCCCGGACGAAGAGGTGGAAAAAGAGGTAAATGAAGAGGCAAAAGCAATAGGAATAGACAGGGGCGTGAAGAACATAGCAGTGTTATCAAACAACATGTTCTTCAATTCAGGGCAGCTGAGAAGCGTTAAGGGAAGATATAGATACAACAGGTCAAAATTACAGCACGCAGGCACTCGTTCAGCTCATCGCAGACTGAGGGAACTGAGCGGACGAGAGAGACGGTTCGTGCAGAACACAAATCATGTCATATCAAGACAGATCGTGAATCTTCCGTACAATGTAATTGCCCTTGAATATCTGGAATCGGCAGGGATGAGAAGAAAAAACAACGGGAAGAGATTCAATACCATGCTTGGTTCATGGTCTCCATACCAGTTAGAACTGTTCGTAGAGTACAAGGCAGTGGAAATGGGCAAAATGATAATCTATGTAAACCCGAAGTATACATCCCAGAAATGCTCGAAGTGCAGATACACGGACAGGAACAACAGGAAAGGATCGATATTCCACTGCCTTCGCTGCAACTTCGAACTCCATGCTGATCTCAACGCCTCAAGAAACATCGGAATACTTGGTATATCTGAGTATTTCAGGCTGATGTCAACCAGCCAATCGTTGCGTCACCCAGACAGCAACAAGCTCCCTGCGTTAGCTGGGAGTAGATGACCCATACTGGCATTCTTACCTCTCTGCATTTTGGTCTCTCGCATTGTGCCAATGATCATTGACCTTTGTCGAAAAACGACTGTCATCAGACATATTTTTAGATAAATTCCGGAATAATATAGTCGGGATTCCTCTACAAAGTTAATCTGTTAACTTCTTAGGTTAAATATACAGCGTACATGGAATACAGATGACAGGAAGTGTCACATCGAAAAACACTACAGTTCAGGAATCGACAGGATTCAGTAAAAAATCAGGTATAGCAGTGGTATCTCAATTTTTTGGATTTTTTCTGGATGCGTATGACTTAACTTTAATTCTATCAATAGCCCCAGTTTTAGCAGGTATTTTTTTCCCTGCCAGTATCAACCCGCTTCTAGGCACATTTGAAATTTTACTGGTTTATGCGTTAACCATCATTTTCAGACCTCTAGGTTCAGCGATTTTTGGAAATCTGGGAGATAAATTGGGAAGAAAGAATATATTGATAATCACCATACTTGGACTAGCAGGTTCAAGCGGTTTAACGGCGGCGTTACCAAATTATGCCACAGCAGGCGTAATGTCTTTCACTCTGTTCGCCCTGCTAAGGATATCGGTAGGAACATTTGCAGGAGGGGAATATGCTGCTGGACATCCATTTGCCATGGAGTGGACTCCCAGTAAGTGGAGAGGAACCATCAGTGGTGTGATTCAAGGGGGTTTTCCATTTGGAGCTGCAGCCGCCGCTTCAGTGGAAGGATTATTCCTGGGTGCTTTTGGCATCTCCGGTCTCGAAAGCTATGCCTGGAGGTACCTATTTCTGACAACTATCATCCCTGCAGTAATCGCCCTAATTTTGAGATTGAAAGCAAGCGACACACCAATCTTTAATTCCCTGAAATCCTCAAAAAATATACGGGAACATCCATTTATCGACATTTTCAGGGAACCCAGAATGAGAAGGAATTTCTTGGTGGCAATGGTCTGGATGACTGGACTCTTTCTCACCGGATACGGGTTTCTCGCATATGTCACAGTTGTGCTGGAACATGCTCCATCAGTTTGGGCTGGGAGTAACATCAGAACTGCAGTGACCATATACACGATATCGTCTTTCTTTGCATTCGCCGGCATAGTCACATTTGGAACCTTGACTCAGAAATTTGGAAGAAGGAAATCCTCTCTTTACTGGACCATATTTGGAGTAGCACTTCCGATTCCATTGTTTTATGGGCTCATGTCTTCTGCAGCAGCAGGGAATTTTATGATGGCATTGCTAATGGCAATACTGATAGGCTTTATCATAATGATGCCAACAGGGATCACCCTCGCATTTCTGTCCGAATCATTCCCAACATCCAGCAGATCCTCTGGAGTGGGATTTGGATTCTCATCTGGTGTTTTCTTCGGTGCATGGTTCGGGATATATGCGGAATTTCTCCACAACAATTTCTTCGAGTCAATCGATAAAGCAACTAATATATGGTTTTCCGCGGCAGTGGTCATCATTATTGGGTCCGTCCTTGTTGGAGTGGCGATGTACTTTGCGCATGAAACTGCAGGAAAAGACCTGTCAGCGATTTAAAATCCCACTCACCCTTTTTACGAAAAGTGACTTATCATGTCAGACGAAACAAAAAAAACTGGAAAAATTAACGTAAGAGACATCAGCCTGAGAAAAGGCGGAAAAAAGCTTGTAATGGTTACTGCCTACGATCATTCCACCGCTGTTGCAGCAGAAGTTGCCGGTTCAGACCTCATACTTGTCGGTGACTCAGGAGGAATGGTGGTGATGGGAC
>JAJZKS010000229.1 GCA_021850835.1 Thermoplasmata archaeon | reverse complement strand
TCTGACGCCTTCCGTGACAAGAAGCCCTTTGACGCCTGGCGGGTAAACCATTCCTGTGGGATGGAACTGGATCATTTCCATATCCTGCAAGGTCGCTCCAGCCCTGAAGGCAATGCCGATACCATCGCCAGTGGACTCCCATGAGTTTGATGTGACCTTAAAGACTCTCCCGCAGCCTCCTGTTGCAAGCACTACCGCCTTGGCTCTGAAGAGATGGAACTCGCCTTTGTCCATCTTCATCCCCACAGCACCTATTACTCGCCCATTTTTCTTCAGAAGATTTGTAATGTACATTTCATCGAAAATTGTGACGTTTTCCTTGTGGATGATCTGGTCCTGAAGTGTCCGTATGATTTCAAGCCCGGTCCTGTCTCCTACATGGCAAAGCCTTCTGTAGGAATGGCCGCCGAAAGCCCTCTGCAGGATCCTGCCGTCAGGAGTGCGGTCGAAAAGGGCTCCAAACCTTTCCAGCTCGTGCACCCTCTGGGGTGCTTCCTTGGCTAGAATCTCTGCCATTCTCCAGTTTCCAATGTACACTCCTTCTTCTACAATATCACCGAAGTGCACCTGCCAGTTATCTTTGGGATCAACATTACCCAGGGCAGCCGCTATTCCTCCCTCGGCCATTACAGTATGGGCCTTGCCCAGCAATGACTTGGAAACAACAGTTACCCTAAGGCCAGCATCTGAAGCAGCAAGTGCTGCCCTCATGCCAGCCCCGCCTGCTCCTATGATTAGAACATCCGATTCAGTTTTTATGTATTGCTCAGCCATGAGAATCACTTAATTACAGCTAGCTTGGTCTGTTGATACCTCAGACTTTAATAAACGTTTTAATGATTATTTAGGATAGGCTTTTTATAATCCCTGAACTATCAGCCATAAACCCAATGTAGCACTAAAATACATGTCAGATCCTAGTCTTCGTTTACCCAAGAGTCGATTTTTCTTGAGATAAAATGATCAGGGGATAGCCATCTGCGCTACAACCAGCGATAGAATGGTGCCGTAAATCACTGATACCACAAATAAAGCCATAATAGCCCATGATACTATTTTTCTCGCCCTCGCTGTGATGCCCATTTCATAGATTATCCCCTTTACTCCATTAAGCCCGTGATATGTAACAATCCACAGGAATGCAAGGAAGAAGGCAAGCCACCATGGATTCCGAAGATTGCCCACAACTGTATCAAACAACTCAATTGGGCTGCCACCATTTATGTGCGCAACATAGAGGTGCACACCCAGGAAGAAAACTATGAAAGCCCCGCTTGCGGCCTGGAATAACCATTGGATAGATCCATTGGAACTTCGCCCATGATAGTAGCGTGTTTCTGAGCCATTATCTTCTGTACTCATCAGACACCACCCCCAGAGAGCAGAACCTGCCAGGCAAAGTAAAGGAAGAGCAGCATTACTGCCATTGCCGCAGACTCCAGCCCATAGAACATGAGCTTGTGATGTTTGAGTCCAAGGCCAATTTCATTCAACATCAGCCTTATGCCATTAGCTCCATGGTAGAAAATTACCAGTGACAGAAGTATGTCCATCACAATGAAAATGTCAAAGGGGCCATAGGTAAACGATGTGATGAGGCCATTGAATGTGGCGCCTCCTTTCAGAAGGTTGGAAAGAACAAAGAAGTGGAGGTAAAGATACAGTACAATGACTATGCCTGAAATCCTGTGCATTGTATAGGCAAAGTATCCTATGCCTTTATGGAAGAAATTTCCCCATCCAATTACTCCGCTGTTACTTCCCACCATTTGTACCCCTCCTGAAGACTTTTTTCAATTCATGCGATATCGCTGCTCTCCGTAGTAGCTGAATTGCCTTGGACGGATCAACATCTTTCGGGCAGACCTCAGAACACTCACCTGCATAGTGGCATCTGGCTGTTCCGTCATCTGTGCCGGTAATTTCAAGCCGGATTCCGGAGCCATCGTCCCTGCTGTCCAAATTGAACCTTAAAGCCGCCGCTAGCGCAGCGGGCCCAAGATAATCTTCATCTGAACCGCTGATGGGGCAGGCTGCAAGGCATAACCCGCATTTGATGCACATTGAATATTGCTCATAGAGTTTGAACTGCTCTGGTGTCTGGAGCAGTTCGCTGCTTGGCTTATCTTCATTATTCCTGATGATGTAGGGTTTCACGGCCCTGTACTTATCAAAAAATGGCTCAATGTCCACTACAAGGTCCCTTATCACTTCGTAATGTGGCAGTGGTGACACTTTGATTATATCCGTCCCAAGCGACCCAGCTATGGTAGAGCAAGCCATTTTCGGCTTTCCGTTAATTTCCATTGAACAGCTGCCGCAAATTTCCATCCTGCAAGAATGCCGGAATGAAAGGGTGCCATCGAGATTCTCGCTGATATAGACCAATCCCTCAAGAACAGTGGATATTTTCTTTTTGGGTACTAGAAACCTGTCATGCCTTGACTCGCCATCTTCAGTTTGCCTTTTAATGACGAATTCATAGTTTTCAGATGCCATATGATCACTTCAGTATACTCTCGCAGCTGGTTGCCACTTGGTTATGACTACATCCTTGTAACTGAACCGAGGGCCATCCCTGGTGTAGTTAACAAGCGTGTGCTTGAGGAAATTCTTGTCATCCCTTGTGGGGAAATCATTTCTGTAGTGTGCACCCCTGCTTTCCCTCCTCATTAGGGCGCCGATTGTTATGACTTCTGCAAGGTCCAGCATAAACCCAAGTTCCAGGGCCTCCTGCAGCTGTAGATTGAATACCCTTGCCTTGTCCTCAACAGTTACTTTTTCATATCTAGCTTTCAGGGCGTTGATATTCCTGACCTGCCGTTCAAGTTCACTTTCGGTTCTAAGCACGCCCACATTGAGATCCATGCCTGTCCTGAGGTCTTCCCTTATCCTGGCAATGCTTTCTCCGCTTCCGTTTTTAAGTATTCCTTCCCATATTCTCTTTTCTTCAATCATTGCTTTGGTCCTGTCAAGCTGGGGAATCTCGTGGGCCGATGCCCAGTCAGCCGCCACGATCCCTGAGACATTGCCAAACGCCAGGCATTCATTTGTAGAGTTTGAGCCAAGCCTGTTTGCACCGTGTATACTAATTGCCACATTCTCTCCTGCCCCAAAAATACCTGGCACCTGAGTTTCAGTAGAAATGTGCACTTCAATTCCTCCCATTGTATAATGTGTGGCTGGCCTAACGGGAATCGGTTCTTCTGCTGGGTCAATGTGATTGAACTTTTTGGCTATGTCCGTAATCATGGGGAGCCTCTCCTCCAATTTGTCTGCGATGTGCGTCAGGTCAAGATGAATATGCGGTGTATCCCCATGTTCGTCACTGATGCCGCGTCCGGCAAGTATTTCCCACATCATTGCCCTAGAAACAATGTCTCTGGGTGCTTCCTCCAGTTTCGTGGGAGCATATTTCTCCATGAACCTCTTGTTCTCAGAGTTCCTGAGATAGCCACCTTCTGCCCTCGCAGCTTCCGTGATAA
>JAJZKS010000013.1 GCA_021850835.1 Thermoplasmata archaeon | reverse complement strand
CAATCCTCATCGGGGCCATAGTTCTCCTGCTGTCCTACTTTGCACTGCTTTTCAACAGGCAGACTTCCATATCCATACTGGAGGACACAACCCTGCTTGGGATAAGCCTTTCATTTGTCTTTGTTGGCGTTATCAATATCCTGCTCATTTCTACACCGCAAAAAGACGCCGGAGTCTCAACCGGAATGAACGTCGTTTTCCGGAACATCGGCTCCGCAATAGCGCCGGCCATTGGCGGTGTGCTTGAGACCACGTTTGTAATCCCTGTTCTTCTGGGAACATATAACTATCCGGTGGGAGGCTTGCCGTTCTTTCCCATCTTTGAGACATTCCCATCTAGCCAGGCTTTTGATTACATCTACATCGTTGGCCTGGGGTTCCTGGCCATAATGGTGATTTTGACCCTATTTATGAAAAATGAAATTTTAGGAAGGAAAAAAGGTGAAACAGTTGAATAAAAACAGAATAATCGTTTCTACGCTCGTAATGCTAGCAATATTGGGAACACTGGGGATAGCTGCTCCGGCCCACGCATCTTCGCCACCTCAGGTATCAGTTACAAACACCTACTGGTACAGCGAGAACAGCACGCAGCTTGTTGCCCCGGGCTCAAACTACACACCACTTTTCGTGCAATTCACAGCACTCACCAACCTGACCGGATATTATGCCTCTATCAACCTGAGCTATTACAACAATCTTCCATTCAGTTATAGCTACATTTCCGGCCCCAATGTACAGCAAAGGGATTATTACAACATGAGCCTGGTATCTGCCGGCCATAGTGTAACTATCTACCAGCTTGTGAATATTTCATCCAATGCAAAACAGGGCATTTACCAGATTGCATTAACCTTGAACAGCAGCAATGCGCCAGGGCAGGCCATAAACATACCCATCACTGTGTCTGTACTTGGAACTCCGCAGCTTACACTTGTGAATTACTTCACCAATCCCCCTGTTATATACCAGGGTGAAAAATTCATTCAGTTCACAGCAGTGGTCTCAAACACTGGGGCGGGCCCGGCCAAGAACCTTCAGTTCTCCCTGGCATCCAGTGATTTCAACGTACTCACCGGTACATATAACGTGGCTTACCTTCCTTCTGGATCGGTTACAAACTACACTTTCCTCATGGACGCCCACAATGTTACGGGGCAGACTGCACTGAATTTCCAGATGGGACCACAGGCACTGTCCATACCCGTATATATCCATAATTATGGCACCCTGCAGATAACCAGCTCAATCCCAACGCTTACTCCTGGTTCCAGCAAACTCCTTGAGACTTTCAACATCACCAACACAGGAAACAAGACACTTATGGGTGTGAACGTTCACCTCCTCTCACCGAGTGTCGTGTCCATACACATATCGTCGTCCAACCCCCTTGGAGCACTCACTGCAGACAACTTTACTCTTGCAGAGCTTACTCCAGGGCAGAAGATTACGGTAACCTACCTCGTGGATGTCAGTTCAGCAGCCCAGGCAATTTCCTATCCAGCCCAGCTGGTTGTTCTGTGGCATCTGAACAATACGCCCGAGCAGTTTTATAAGGCATACAACTTCAATGAAAAGGTCTCTCCTACAATCATTCAGCAGTTCACGTCAAACTTCACTTTCACGCCTTTGAACATTGGGGTCCTTGGGCTCATTATCATTCTGATAATAGCTTTGATCGCCGTATCTGCCAGGTCCAGGAAAATAAGGAAGAAACTCCAGACCCAGCCAGAGCATAAGGAGATGCCCCCATCCCTTATACACAAGGAAATTCCTGAAAAGAACGGTGAGGAAAAGAAAAATTAATCACCCACCATTCCCTTTTTTATCGTGACATTTTCAGTAGTAGCTTTCGATCCAAATGAAAAGAAATGGGGAGTAGGCGTTGCCAGCCGGTTCCTCTCAGTGGGTTCTGTTGTTCCGTGGGCAAAGGCTGGCGTAGGATGCATTGCAACCCAGTCATATGCAAATTATTCATATGGCCCTGAAGGGCTCAGCTTCTTGAAATCCCACAGTTCAAAGGAGACTATCCAGATGCTCACTTCAAAGGATGCAATGGCACCCAAGAGGCAGGTTGCAGCGGTTGACTCGAGCGGAACGCCATTTGCCTTCACCGGTTCTGATTGCATGGATTATGCAGGGCATATAGTCGGACAGAATTATTCTGTACAGGGAAACATTCTGGCAGGGCCATCGGTCCTCGAGGCCATGTCTGAGGAGATGTCCAAGGAAGGAAAGCTGGAGGAGAGGATCCTATCCGCACTTTTTGCAGCTGAGCGCCAGGGCGGAGACCGGAGAGGCAGGCAAAGCGCCAGCATACTGGTAGTATCAGATGAGGACCATTTCGAGGAAGGGTCAGATATATTCATGGATATCAGGGTCGAAGACGCAAAGGAACCATTGCCTGAATTAAAGAGGATCATGGAGGTCTGGATGGCTACTTTCTTTGAGAAGGAGTATGTAAGCATTGGCGACAACAAAGAAATCATAGAGAGGGCCCTCAGGGAAAATGGATTTGAAAGCCTGGAAAAACTGGCAGAATTCAGGAATGTCGAATTCAACATTAAGGATGGGAAGATCGGCAGGCACACCATCAAGGTTATAACATCAGGACTTTGACTTCATGGAACAGTTGAAATGTACAATATAGGCGTAATAGGCGGCGGAAGCGCCGACGAGAAATATCGCAGCATGTCGGTAGAACTGGGCAGGCTTCTGGCGGAAAGGAAGGCAACAGTATTCTGCGGGGGCACAACCGGTGTAATGGAATGGGTTGCCCAGGGAGTAAGGGAAGCCAACGGCATTATTGTGGGCATCCTTCCGGCCATGGATATGTCAACAGGAAACGGGCATCTTACAGTGAAGATGCCAACAGGCCTGGGATTTGCAAGAAACGTGCTTATTGTGAGGGCATCAGAGTCGCTCATTTCCGTTGACGGATCCACAGGAACACTTTCAGAGGCGACATTCGCGCTTTCCGAGGGCAAGTCTGTCATCGTGCTCGGCGAACTTCCCCTTGAAAGAAGAAAGAAGGAGGATGGGCTTGTTTTCAGGGCAGAGACACCCCTTGAGGCGGTTGAAATAGCCATGAGGGAAGCCTCGAAAATGCGTGAAAAAATTTCCTCTGGTTGGCGGCTGCCCGGGACCTGATCACGCACTCCTGCGGGTGTAATTGGTTCTCTCGATAACAAATATGTCCATTATGACATTTATCAAGACCGTAAACGCCCCAATAAGCAGCAGAAACCTCAGGTCATAATCGGGGATTATTGTCCTTCCCAATATGGAATGCAGGAAATAAGGAACTGCGAGCGTCAATTCCGTGGGGAAAGCACTGACCATCAGGAACCCTGCCAGGTCAAAGAATATAACAAATATCTGGAGACCAATGGTCCCCGTTGAAATAATATCATACATCATGAAACTGAGGACTATTGCCACTACCCCAAGGAGCACAACATTGGGGTTTTGCGGGAAAAGAAGCAGGTCAACCAGAAAGCAAATGGAAGCCACTACCAGTGAGGTGGCTGCTGTCCTTTTAGAAATCCTTCCCGTAATTTTTCTCAGCCATATTGGTGAAAGTGCAATCATGCCAAGTGCAATGAGAACCATGAAATCCGTTATATTCACCAGGAAACTTGGTTGAGTCAATGAAAAGAACATAATCAGGACTACGGTGAAGACCCATGAAGAATTCTTCACTGCCCTTGGGAAAAAACCCTCTTCAGCCAGGGACCTGAGGTGCCTGGATGCTGCAATGAATGCAGGAACAAAGGTTGTTATCGTGGACAGCAGAAATGCCGTGATAGTTACGATCTGGAACCTCGGCCCAAGGAAAGTTGAAACAACATACAGGGCAGGTATGGTCGAAGAATTCAATGCATTAAGGTTTGGATGCACTGAGTAAATGGTAAGCGCGTTAAATATCATTATTGCAAGGGAAATCAGCACTGTGGCCTGCATTGATATTGCCAGGTATTTCCCCTTGGGCATCGGCTTGAGGCCAAGCAATTTTGAGACCACTGGAATGCTGGAATAATCCATGGATTCCCTGACCATTGCCTGAATCTCCTGGAACCCGAAAAACAGAATGAAGAGAAATCCGGTATTTTCGAGGATATCAAGCGGTATGTTCTCACTGCCGGGAGAGAAAAAGCCTGTAAAATTCCATTGCCCAACTATACCCAGCGACACGCCCTGGTAAATAATCAGGATGACTATGGCAGCAATCATGATTATCTGGGCGTATCCTATGGTTTTCAGGTACTTTCTTTCGTAGAAGGCATTGATCACGAACCAGATGCCAAAGAATCCCATAAGCAGGGATACAGTGGCATAGGTCCACACATCAGGCAGCCCAAGGCTGTTCAGAATTGCAGGCATGGTTGAAAAGGTAAAGGTAAAAAGGAAGATGGCTGAAAAAGCAGCGAGGGCTGTATTTGCTATCCACATGGAAAACCTCGAAATGAAATACCTCAAAGATTTCTCCCGAGTTACCATCTTGACGAATCCTGGTCCCCCAACCACTTCGACATTGTTGTCCACGGAATACCTGTACATGCCGGAATAAATCCTTGAAATGAGGTATGAGAGGGAACCCGCGATGACCAGTGAAACGATGGAAACAAAGGCATATTGCACTATGTTTACGGGCAGGATAATGAACAGCGGTGATCCGATCGTTGCCCCTATGCCTATGGCCAGCAGAGTTAAAAATCCATAAGTGGGTTTCATCTGAGGCTTGAATGGCGGCCTTCTGAACTTGACCCTGAAAGATTCGGGAGCGATGGACACCAGGGTAATTCCAGTTACTATTGCCGCAATGGCAGCTATGATCTCAGTATTGCCTGAAAACCTGGCTGTGGACGGGCTTCCATAATGCGCAAAAACAGCATATATCATGGTCACTGAAATGAAAATGAACAGGAATCCCACTATTGCAGTGAGCAGCTTGAACGCCTTTACAATTGAGTTGGTAGTTCGCTGGCTGATTTTCAATTTGCATCCGTCACTGTAAGGCCTGCTTCCTTCATGTTGTCAAAAGCGTAGCGGATAATCTGGAAAGCGGAGAGCAGCATTATAACAGATATGATAAAATCGACTGCAAGAATCACTGTTGCCTCAATAGAATCTGGCTGTACCGAGACTATGTAGGACCCAAAGTAGTTCAGCATCACCTCAGGATTTGCATAAAAGAAAAATGTCGGAAAAATGAGGACGAGTCCCATGAACAGTAGAATAGCTGAAAAAGCCATTTGCCCCGCTGCCACTATGAAAAGCTTTCTGGGCTTTCGCTTCATGCCAGAGGATAGCAGATCTACAAAACTCCTTATTTCTGGATCTGGGTTTCCCATAATCTCGCTTTTCAGGGTCTCAAGGTATGTTTCACTGCCTTTTGCGAGGGACATGGTAGCTTTCAGGTCAAGCTTTAGCTTTTCCAGAAGCAATTTGTAATTCTCGTTTCCTCCCTTATTGCTTTCTTCCACGTTTCTCAGTTGTTAGAGAATTGATCCCAATATATATTTAGCGCAAAAACCACGAAATGATTTTTAATATGGATGGGTTAGGGAGTCCTACTGTTATGCCCGAAAATTCAAATCCAGATGTATCAAGGTTACTGAAACAGGTCTTCACTGAACTTGAAGAGTCTGTGCTCAATGCCGACAGGGTGTCTGACTGCAAAGTGGAAATGCAGGACCTTCAGTCAAGGAAGGAATTGCACATCAAAAGGGAGAAAAGGGTACTGGACGATGTGCGGGGAGTTCTCGATGCCTACGTCAAGGAAGAAAATTTCGACGATTTCAAGATGTATTACGACTCCATTTTGAGCTATGTTGGGTCAACCCTCGACACTTATGAAAAGGCATTGTCGGACCTTCTGTCTAAAGACATAGCCAAAAAGGAGGAAGAGATGGAAGCTTACAGGGCAAAAAGCGTGAGGTCACTGGAAACTTTCCTGTCCAGAGATCCGATGGAATCCCTGGAAACTGAAATCAATGTGAAATACCTTGAGGGTGGTTATGAGGCCAGGTACAGGTCAGTTTGCCAGAAAGAAGTTGAATATGAATTCATCCTGAATGCATCCGAGGTTGAATTCCTCAAAAACAGGCTCGAAGGGGACATTCTAGTGAAAGGCCTCAAGCTTCCGGTAAGGTTTGCAAAGGCGTGGGTAAGCAAAGATCCTGTACTGGATTACGAGAAACTTGATGATTATTTCATGTCGCAGGCATCGATTTCTGACAATCAGCTCTTTGTGACATTCGTAAATGAAGAAACAGGGTCAGAATTCAAGTTCCATTCGTCAACCTCTGACGGTGCTGTGTTCCTGGAAGTTGATTATAAAGACTCCCTTCAGTCCGTTTCCCTCACCACTCAACCTGCACTGAACAGCAACTTAAACCGTGAAGCAATTAATGAACTGATGAACCATATAAGGACTGCACTGTGGTACCTAAAGGACCATAAGCTCAGGCTGGTCAGCATCACCCTGAGGAACGTTGACATCATTTCAAACCTGAAGATAACTGACCTTTTCTACACCATCCTGGAGATCCTGGCGCCAAAAATCTCATCTGAAGTTGCAAAGGTGATCGCTGAAAACGAGCCAGAATCACCAGATGGAGACAAGCCATTGACAAGGGAATATCTTGCCTCTAGGCTAGCACTTCTTGGAGAACGGGCACAGACGGTGAGTGCAATACTAGGTGTCTCGGGCTTTACCGACTCTTTTCCAAAATCCTAATCTTTTCTGAATATGGCCCTGTATTTGGAAATGTAAATTATGATGTATGCTGCAGGAAGCAGGAAGAAACCAAGCACCTCACTGGCAACCAGCACCATAAATTGCGCATTCATTAATGGATGCAGGATCGCATCGATGTGGGTTGGCTGGGAGAAGTTGAAAATGATCGATATAATTCCCAGAGCCAGGCCCGCATGAATGGACCATTTTTTCCCAAGATTCACAAAATGGGCCACAGCAAGTATGAGTATAATAGTGCCAATCGTTGAGAATGTAAGCAGGATAGGCACAAGGTTTTCCATTCTAAGGAGAAGGCCTCCGATTGCCAGAAACATGGCAGAAAGCACCATGATAGCAGACATTGCTCTGAATATCTTCACGGCCTGAATATGTCAATAGAGGCTTAAACTTCAGTGGTTGGGAAGGCGCCTTGAGAGCAAGTATCTCGAGGAAGAAATCCATACGTAAAGTGGGTCTGCGATGGAGAGAAACCTCAGGAGCAAGACCAGGAGATAAATGGGAAAGGCAGGAGGAGAGTGGCGCAACAACAAAGAAATTCCTTTCATTCCCGGGAGTGCCCTGCCATTATTTCTGTCGATGACATGTATGCTCTCCTGCAGCATCTCCAATGGAATCTTAGAGCCGGGCCGCCTGGAATATTCCTGAAGCGTTAGGTAAGAGTACTGGCTGAGGCAATCTATCCGCCTCAGAAAATCCACAGATGCCCTGCATATTTCGCATGCGCCGTCGTATATGACAAGAAACCTTTTGCTTCCTATGGGAAGTGAGTCGGACTCAGCATAATGGGGACGGAACTCTGGCATACGATACTATAATACATTTCACTCTGTTTTAAAATCGTTGCCATACAACTGCATTACTTCATTTTCCTGATTTTATCAGAAGATGTGTAGTATGACCTTGCCCCAAGGGTCCTCGCCTCGCTTGCTGCGTAGGCGCTCTGCAATCCCTTCTGGCAGTAGAAAACATAAATCTTGTCCCTGCCGTTTTCCTCTATAATTTTCTTTACACCCCCAAGGCCAGTGTTAATTGCATTGCCATAATGCCATTCATTGTAGCTTAGCCTGCTTCTGAGGTCAACAACCACGGAATCATCCGGAAGCGCAGTTATCTCATAATCCTCATCGGATAGGCCCTTGAGGTATGTCTCCACATCTCCGCCCTTGAGGATAATCCGGTTTTGGAGGAGCTTTTCCTGCAGGTCATAGCTCAGCATGTCTTTATCAATGTCATCAGGCGAAGCATTCAGGACAACGGTCTGTGAAAAGAGGGCACAGAATTCTCCCTTGTTTGAAACTGGAAAAGTTCCGATAGACCTTGCGATGTCAGAAATCTCGTCTTTGTCCATCCCTATCAATGGCCTGTAAACAGGAATATCAATGCCATGGCTTATGGCAAGGAGGTTCTGCGGGGTCTGTGAGGAAACCTGGCCCAGCGATTCCCCCGTGATGATTCCATAAGCACCCCTATCCTTTGAAATTGCCTGGGCCAGGCTATACAGGATCCGCTTGTATGTGACTCCCGGAATCTTAATCTTGTGCGAGAGGACAAGCAGGTCAATGAGCGGCTTGCCATCAATGATATGGATTGTAGGCGAATACCCTAAAGCCCAGTCCCTTACAAGGACGTTGGCTGCCCTGAGGAATTCCACAGTATCAATGGGATGGGAAAGTGACATGAAAACAAAGTCCACCGGCGACCCTCTTTTCATGATCATCCACGCAGCAACAGGAGAGTCTATCCCACCGGACATCAGGGCAACCATGGAAGCTTCGGATCCAAGTGGCAGCCCGCCTGGCCCCTTGTAGACTTCGTTGTAAAAATAAGCACGCTTGTTCCGCACTTCGATATTTACCTCAACATCCGGGTTGTTTAGGTTTACACCCGCTGAATACCTGTATAGGGCATCGCCTACCATTATGTTCAGGTCCCTGGTGGTAAAGCTCTGGCCGCCGACTCTCCTGGACCTCACTGCAAATTTCTTTCCACCCAGGATAGGAGAATAAAGTTCAACAGCTTTGGATGCAAGCTCTGATGGCTCTTCGTAAGTCACGGATACGACAGGGGAATAACTCTTGACCCCCATGGTCCTCCTGAGAACATCAAAGGCCTTTTCCAGGTCCGAGTACCCACTCAGGTATATTCTTCCCCTTTCCGTAGTTATCCTGGCACTTTCTCCAATTCGCCTGAGCCCTTCATTTATGTTGGACTTGAGTTTGCTTATCATCATGCTCCTGGCGCGGTTGCCCTTCAATCCTACTTCAGAATAGCGGACTATGATCAGCCTGTTATCTTCCACGCCATTCATGCACTCACCATTTCAGAACCTGAACGGTTCAGCCAGCAGTCCTACGAAAATCGGGTACTCCTTTGTTACCCACTTTCTCTGCCTTGCTTCCCTCAGTTTCTGGGTAACATGGGACCAGTCAGCCAGGGAATCAGTTTCATACATGACAACAAATTCCTGGTCTGAGATGCCGTAAGAGTAGGTGGTGTATGACCTGATATCCTTGTTTTCCGGGTTGGAGGTTGCCATGCCAATATGCTCTCCCATAATGGTTTTCCTTTCCTTCGGGTCGACCAGATACCACTCCGGGTCCTTGTTCATAGGGTAGCAGACAAAATACTTCAACGGGGGAAAGTTGAGGGAATTTGAGAGTTCCTCCCCCGCTTTGAGATACGGTGAATGTTCGTAAAGGGATAGCATGCTGTACACTTCCCTGCCAAGGCCTCTAAGGGCACGTTTCAGGTTTTCCTTGAAGGAAACCAGCTTTTCAGGGTCAAAGGAGGACAGCCACAGCAGAAGGTCACAGTCATGCCTGATGGACCTGTACGTCCTCAAGTGGATGAGTTCTTTCCTTGACATGCTGAAGAATCCCTCAAGTTCTCCAAAAAGGGAATCCTGAGACTCCCTGGACGAATTCCAGAATTCTCTGCTGAATTTGCATGCCAAAACTGAGATATATATTTCCCGGGTCACTTCTTTCCTGCAAGAATTTCGACAAGGTAATTATGAGTTTCCATAACAGGCCCGTAGTGAAACCCAATGGAAAGCACTGTTATTCAGTGACACGGAAAAATACGGGATTCACGGAAACTTTTTATAACCATTACTTCATGATAACCCATGGATAACGAGAATCTTTTTGACTCACTGAATGCAGTTGAATATTATGTCGGTTCCGCCAAACAGTGGGCATATTACCACCAGCATGCCCTTGGATTTGACCTCAAGGCATATTCAGGACCGGAAACAGGAGTTAGAGACCGCGTATCCTATTTAATGCAGCAGAACAATGTCAGGTTAATTTTTACAAGTTTCCTTAACCATGAATCCCCGATCGCAGATCATGTGCGCTTACATGGGGATGGGGTGAAAGACGTTTCCATGAGGGTTGAAAATATTGGGGACACCCTCGATTTCGTAAGGAAAAAGGGGGTAGTCAAGGTCAGGAATGAGAACAAAGTGAAGGGAAACTCTGGAACATATAAGACAGCTGAACTTTCATCATATGGTGAGACAGTCCATACCCTAAACGATTTCTCCGAAGCGGATTCAGACATACCCCATGGTTTTGAAGAGACCAACCTCAAAGGCAGGCCTGTGGGCCTTAAGAAAATTGACCATGTTGTCGGGAACGTTGAAGACAGGATGATGGACTCCTGGGTGAACTATTACATAAAAGGGCTCGGGTTTGAACAGCTCCTGAGCTTTGACGACAAGGACATTAGCACAGAGTACTCTTCCCTGAGGTCAAAGGTTGTCCAGTACGGGAACAGGAAAATAATCTTTCCAATAAATGAGCCAGCCCTTGGCCTGAAGAAATCACAAATACAGGAATACCTGGATTATTATAACTCACCTGGGGTGCAGCACATTGCAATTGAAACAGACAACATAATCAAGACCGTATCTGAAATGCAGAGCAGAGGTGTTGAATTCCTTTACACGCCTCCAAGCTATTATGAAACCCTGGCTGACAGGGTTGGAAAAATAGATGAAAAGATGGACGATCTCCAGAAACTTAACATCCTTGTGGACAGGGATGACGACGGGTATCTCCTTCAGATATTTACAAAGCCAACCGGGGACAGGCCAACATTCTTTTATGAAATCATACAGAGGAAGGGAGCCACTTCTTTTGGCAAGGGGAACTTCAGGGAGTTATTCAAGTCAATCGAAATTGAACAGGAGAAAAGGGGCAACCTTTAAACATGAAGATCGGTAGGGCAATTACGGATGACGGTCCCAAAACAGTGATTCTGCACGAATCTAGATACTATGACCTCAGTGAAATAACAGGGCAAGACCTTGAAAACGCCGGCCCATCCTTTTTCTACATTATCCAGAAAAATATGGAAAAGATAAAGGATTTTCTTGCCCAGGGTAAACATGAATCACTGCTGGAAGTTGCCCCCAAATCTTTCCTTCTTCCCATCCCGCATGTCAATCAGATCAGGGATTTTTACGCTTTTGAGGAGCATGTGAGAAATGCAAGGGCCAGAAGGGGCTCTGACATCCCCAAGGAATGGTATGAGTTTCCGGCCTATTATTACTCGGGAAATTCTTCACTTTACCCAAGCGACGCCGGCATACCAAAACCGGAATTCACTTCTGAACTGGACTTCGAGATAGAACTTGCCGCAATAATCGGGAAGGAAGGCAGAAACATCGGCAAGGCCGAGGCATGGGATTTTATCTTCGGGTTTGTGCTGATGAGCGACTGGAGCGCGAGGGACCAGCAGAGGAAAGAGATGGCAATCGGGCTCGGCCCATCAAAGAGCAAGGATTTTGCCACCTCTTTTGGCAGGTATCTGGTCACAGCGGAGGAAGCCTCCAGCATACTTGATACGCAGGGCAAGCTTCATTCTGAGGTGTGGGTAAACCTGAATGGAAGCGAATTTATGCGCAACAACCTTTCCACAATGCACTGGTCATTCCCTGACCTCGTATCCTGGGCCTCATCTGAAGTAACTCTAAGGCCTGGCGACATAATAATGAGCGGCACTGTTGGAAATGGGTGCATTCTTGAGCATGGCCCTGAAAAAACAGGGTGGCTCAAGCCAGGTGACATTGTAAGGTTTGGTTCTGACTTTTTCGGGGAACTTGGAGCTAACATCATTTGAGGGTATAATCATGGCATTTTACGTAAAACAGGGGAAGGTAACTGAAAGCAGGCACACATTCGATGATCCGGATCACATAATGAAGGAGGAGCTGTTCGGCGAGGAGAGTTTTGACGGCCCTTACTCCCTTCTTTACCATGAAAGGGAGCCCACTAGGGTGAAATCGATTAGGAGAATCGAAAAATCACCAATTAGCGAAGGTTCAGAAGAAGAGCTCAGGCACAGGCACCTGAAGGGATTCCAGTTAAAGGCCAGGGGTGACTTCATTACAGGCCGCACATACCTGATGTTCAACGATGATGTGTCCCTGGGGCTCATTAAGCCTGTGGATGATATGAAATACTTCTTCAGGAGTGCACTCATGGAACAGCTTTTCTTTATCCAGAATGGTGAAGGGGAGCTGGCCTCATCATTGGGCACCATAAAGTTCAGCAAAGGAGACTATGTCTATGTGCCCAAGGGAACGACGTATATGATGAAATACAGAAAGGGCTCCGAATTCTTCTTTGTTGAATCTGCGGAAAGAATGGGCATTCCAGCCAGGTACCTGAATATTTACGGGCAGATCAAGGAAGGTTCTCCTTACTACACCAGGGACATCAGGCACCCTGTGCTTGGAAAGCCAAATCTAGAAAATGGCGAATACAAGGTTCTGGTCGATTTTGGGGCTTACTACCTAGAGGAGACCAGGGACCAGCACCCCTTTGATGTTGCAGGATGGGATGGATACCTCTTTCCATGGGCCATAAATGTTTCACTTATGGCACCAATCGTTGGAAGGCTTCACCAGCCTCCGCCCGTCCATGAGACCATGAATGCAAAGTCATTCATGGTGGGAACTTTCCTGCCAAGGAAATATGATTTCCACCCTAGAGCAATACCAATATCATATTACCATAGCAATATAGACACAGACGAAGTGCTGTTTTATTCATCTGGTAATTTCATGAGCCGAAAAGGCATCTCTGAAGGATCACTGACACTCCACGTGAGAGGCCTCATACATGGCCCGCAGCCTGGTGCTGTGCAGGGTGCAATCGGCAAAGATGGCACTGATGAAATTGCTGTGATGGTGGAAGCCTACAAGCCGCTCAAGCTCACCAGGGATGCCCTATCCATTGAAGACCAGGCTTACATGTCATCGTGGTATTCGTGATCTACAACTACCTTCCACTGGAACGTGTTTACCATGGGATAGATTGCACAAAAGACATGCATGGGCTCCTCGGGGATCTGAAGAGCACAAGGGCCCTTATTATCACAAACAAATCTGTCTCCAGTGGATCATTTTACAGGGAACTAACAGGAAAACTGCCCATCCCGTTCACCGAATTCAAGGAGATAACTCAGCATTCCCCAATGGAGGAGATAGAGCATGCAACCGAATCCCTGAGGAACCATAAGTGCGACATCGTTATCTCCATAGGAGGAGGCAGCGTTATCGACGCTGCCAAAGTGGTCAGGTACTACTATGACCTCTCAATCAAGCATATTGCCATTCCAACAACACTATCTGCTGCGGAATTCTCGCACATTGCAGGCTATACCATTGGCGGCGAAAAGACAGGCATTAGGGACAGGAGAATTACGCCAACTTACGTTTTCCTTGACCCAAGGGCAGTCCTAGAGACACCGCAGCAGCTCTGGAGATCAACCGGCATCCGGGCACTAGACCATGCAATAGAAACCATTTACTCAAACCCGAACAGTGAAGTAGCAAGGGCCTTTGCAGTGTCTGCACTCAAGAAGCTATTCAATAATCTCAGGTTCGACAACCTTGAATCAAGATATGAATGCCTCATCGCAGCCTGGTTCTCATATTTTGAGGTTTATGATTCCCCAATGGGCCTCAGCCATAACATCGGCAAAGTCATTGGCGCGAAATTCGACGTGCCACATGGAGTCACAAGTTGCATCACGTTGCCACAGGTTTTAATGATGTACGCAAATGAAAATCCCGGATTGATATGCTCAGTATCCAGGGAACTGGGATTCACGGAAACCACTGTAAAAGAATGTGCCGAAGGCTTTGCACGCTATGTTGAGAATTTCATCGATTCTCTGGGGCTTGCGAAAAGGCTGACAGATTTCGGAATAACTGAAACTGATCTGGACTACATTGTAGGAAAATTAAAAGGAGATCCTGATAAGCTCAGGAAGCTCCTCTCAGGCATGTTCTGATTTATTCAAGAGATAATTCTTTCAGGCCGCTTGCAGGGTTGACTTTCCTTACCGCCCTTATTTTTTCGAAAACTGAAATGCTCACTTCCATCAGAGGATCAGCCACTCCTCCAAAGAAATGGCCGCCCACGACCCCATGGTTCTTGCCTGCGCATGAACTGTGGATATGGAATCTTGGCTCATTCTCGGCAATGCTCCCATGGAATGACACCACCTCAAGATTCTCGCTGAACGTCTGTTTCTCATACTCCTTGCCGTTGAAATATCCGACCTGCAGGCCCTTTATCATTCCCACAGCCCATAGTATTTCACCGTTCTGGACATTCTGCTCCATTGTGATCTGGCCAAGTTTTTCTAAAACATCCTCGCCTTTCTCTAGTTTTGCAAAAATCCTGTTTCCTTCCCTTCTTACCTGCATGAGGGGGAAACAACTGGGCAAACATTAACCTTCAGATGTTCTCGGTATTGTACCTGCTTATAATGTTCCATTTGCCGTTTTCTTTCACCGTGGTTATCACAGAACAGTTCTTGAAAACCACACCTACCGGAATAGGATTTATCTGCTCATTGTAAAATGTTCTCATTACGCCGCCATGGCACACTGCCAGAACCTTCGCAGCCCCATATTGGTCATAAAGCCGGTTGAACGTTTCCACCACCCGTCTGGAGAAGTGGCCATAAGGTTCTGCACCCGGCACTTCATCAAGGGCTGTGCTGGTCATTTCCATCCTGAAGCCGTAGCTGCGGAGTATATCATCTGCGGTGAGTCCTTCTGCCTTGCCACAGCCCCTCTCCCTTATTCCCGGCTCAACTTTAATTTCCACGCTGTCGAGGTAACTTGCCACAATCTGTGCGGTTTCCCTGGCTCTCTGCAGGTCACTGCTTACTATAACTTCCGGCTTAAGGCCCTGTATGAACGATGCGGCCAACCTGGCCTGTTCCCTGCCATTGTGGTTCAGAGGTTCATCCATGGAGCATTGCCAGATATGCATGCGGTTGGTTTCAGTTTCACCATGGCGCATGATGAAAAATCTTGGACTGGAAGGTTGCACAGTTAAAAATAAGGGTTTTATTTAAGTTATTTGCTAGGTCAGTTATCGGAAAGGCCCAGCCAGAATTTTTCCTCCAGGTTGAGGATGCCGTTTGCCCCCTTCATGAACTGCTCCCTTGCAACTGGATCGCTAGCATGGGTACCAAGAACATTTTCCATGGCCTCTTCATGGTGTTCCTCAAGTTCCCTGTGGAAGGTGAAGTACTTGATATCCATATTGCTGTATTCTGGATGCTTCTTTTTCCA
>JAJZKS010000228.1 GCA_021850835.1 Thermoplasmata archaeon | reverse complement strand
GCTAATCTTCCTTTTCAATTACAGGCTTTTTGCACAGTACCTGTATTACTGGTTGATCATTTCTATTATTCCCATGCTGGATTACATGGAATCTAAATCTAAAGGCGAAACAGACTCATCTTATATCGGCAACACAAAAAAGTTCCACAACATCAAAAGGCAGAAGATTACTGCTGCTGCCTTAATTATTCTGCTAGTGGCAAGCATTCCCATCGGCTATCATGAGGGAGTGCAGAATAGCTCTGGTTATTTCACAATAGATTCTGTGAGTTTTCATTCACATAATGGATCCGGCTACGTTACAAGCATGGCTGTTCAGATCACATATCATGGCAATTTGCAGAATATCTCCAGTGTATATTTCAGAATTTTTCCCAATCATGACATAATCAACGGCAATATGTTGCTCTGGATTGTAGTTGGCCACGTTTCCCTTAAACCGGGTGTCGCAACTAATTTAACAATCTCTCCGCAATATTCAGAATATTCTATCAATCCCGCTTTTGGGTCAATGCTGGTTGCTTATTATGGTAACATAGAGGGCAGCCATTACATCCTACCAGGATAAGGAACTGAAGGGCAGGCCGATTATAAAACATAAATTCCTAAAGTTAATTCTGGTAGCATCTTTTAATTTTATATATGACCACCATGATCATTTTCAAATTGCCATTATGGTGAATGAGCCTACCAACTTCGACATTTGAGGTGCTGTGTGGGAAGAAATCTATTAAAGGAAGGTGGACTGTCCCTTTAATAGATGATCACCTCTGCGTTTTCTCATAAACAAAATGCCAGAAAATGAATACTGTTGCTTTCACAGTCATCGATTAACCTCTAGACAGACTGTGCCAACAGACCGCATTCACCCAGGATAGAATGTTCCTTCGGCAATTCTTGGGCGCATGGGTTTCTCAGCCACAGCAACTGTTTTCACGACCGGAATGGGTTTTTCATCTTTTCCGTATCCATGAAACTGTGGTTTCAAGCCTTCATATTTATCAACGGCCTCAGGTATGCCCTGTTCCGGATTCCCGCCATTTCCGAAAGCCCTTCTGAACATATGAACCATAAGATCGTTGGCAAAGGTTCCCGACTGCATGTACTCATACCTGGGCTGGAGGCCGGAGATCTTTGCCTCTATTTCCCCCAAGGCTTGCTTCCCTTCCATGATCTCAGAATCCAGCATCTCCTTTTCTTTCTGCATTCAAGCTCATGGTCTTTGATTCCCTACTTCCAGGCACCGGCAGATAAAGGTATTCTACGTTACCCCACTCCAATATTATTTCCCTGGTAAGGTGCTCAACATCAATATCTTCCTCATGCAATGGGCCAATATTCCAATCTGATCAATAAGATGAGTGATGCCACATTCCCTGTTCCAGCAAAAGGATCCCCCTGACTGGCTCAAACTCATGCTGCCAAGGCCTTACAGCGTGCGAGTTTCTGAGTTTTATGGGCAATCCCGTCTTGATGCTGCGCACTATGTCTGGCACTATCCTGTTTTTTGTCCAGTCTCCGCCTCCAATTACATTTCCGGCCCGTACCTTTGACAACCTCACCCCCAGATCATTGAAATAGGTCTCCCTGAATGAGTTCGAAACGATGTCCCGGCAGGATTTACTGGCCCTGTGAGGATCTCTGCCGCCCAGTGGGTTTTCCTCCTGGAATGGGCTGACGGTCTCCAAGTTCCTGTAAACCTTGTCTCTGGTAAATACCACTATTGCCCTAACACTTCCTGAACCTCTGAGGAAGTTAAGGAGGTTTGCTGTTCCCATGACATTTGTATTTATAGTTTCCACCGGATTCTCTATTGATTCCAGCACAAGAGGCTGAGCCGCCAAGTGGAAAACTATTTCCGGGCTGAAGTCCCGTATGCACCTATCCAATTTTTCTTGATCAAGGATATTTCCGTCCACATCTCTGATTCCATTTTCTAGGGATAGCACACTGTAAAGATTGGGCTCGGTGGGAGGCATCAGCGCATAGCCGCACACATCAGCTCCTATCTTAAGAAGCCATTTCGAGAGCGAGGACCCTATGAATCCCGTAAGTTCGGTTTAAGGTGTAATTTATGGAATACTGCCCTTGACCAATGAAACGCCCTACAACCATTAACAGTAACTGCAAGGGTTCCATGGGCAAATCCGGCCAGAAATTTTCACCCATTAGTGGCTAAGCAAGCCACCATGATCATGGGAGTGAAAACCAGTTTATGTTTCTTAACCAATTCTTCATCATTTTCCCGCCAGGGATGTGCCTGTTTGTCCCCATGAATAAACCATAATTCTGCCGGAATTTCCCGTAATCCCCCAATCTTTTACCATGGATCCCATTGACACCTAGTATCACTTGACAATTTTTAACCAATATATCGAAAAAAATTTACTTATAGGTAAAAATAGCGCATTTTTGGAGCATACACACACATACCTTAAATACATTTTTGCCTTTATATGGTTATGTCTTTAAGAATTGAAAAAATTGATAAGATCTGGGAACTTCACCGCAAGGGCGCTTCCTTCACCGAAATCGCAGAAATAACAGGGCATGATCGCCACACGGTTCAAAATGTCATAGACAGGGGTGAGCCCAAGGGCTCCGGTTCAGAGGTCTCAGTGAAGGAACTGGAGACAATGAATAATGGCCGTGAAAAGGTAAAGGCCATGTTACCTGACCTGGCAGCTGCATTGAAGCGGGAGCCTGAGTTACAGGCTGCGGCCGCTAAGCAGTATCTCCATGTATTGACAAAGGAGGAGTGGAAACTCCTCTCCGTAGCCAATGCCCTGGATGTGCCTTCCGGAGCAGGCAAAGGTGAAAAGATCAAGATGATCACGGGTGTGGTCAGGTATATTTACAATACATATGGGGGAGATGGACAGGGTGTGTCCGCTGATGAGCTTCATTCACTGACCCAGGGAACGATGGACCTCTGGACAGAGCTCATCAACAGGGGTATTGGAAAAGAGAAGATACATGCATTCCTTGATTCGCTCATATACCTGGAACAGGCTGGCCTTGAAGAGCAGGATTACAGCGGACTGGGGGCATTTGTCTTGTCCTGCCGGGAACACGGCGTCGATCTTGGAGGGTTCCTCAGGAAATACCACATGGGAAATGTGTCCAATATATTGGCAGAATTCTCTGAATTTCTAACCATGGAGAAAAACCTTCAGAAATCTGTGGGCGAGCTGAGGCGAGAGGAACATATCTTGGCGGAGAGGATAGGGAAGTACCGTGACATCAAACAGCTGAATCACAGGATTTTTCAACTTTCAGAGGAAATTGAGGACCTGCAGCGCGAGCGAGACGAGCTTATGGAAAAAGTGGATGGCCTCCAAACAATCATGAAGGCCACATTGACGCTGGGTAACCTTGCCTCAGAGCTGAAGGAAAAACAGGAAGAAAAGGAGATGCTGGATTCTGAGATCATGGAAGGGAAGCAAGCCTTGGGGGAAATAGAGGCAAAGATCTCCGGCCTCCAGCCCAGGTATGAGTACATGCAG
>JAJZKS010000227.1 GCA_021850835.1 Thermoplasmata archaeon | reverse complement strand
CAGTAAGAATGTTCATGCCTTGATATCTCCTTCAGAAATATCTGAATGTCGATCTGTCCAGAACATCCACAAAATCAGTGGCAATTTTAATGTCCAGATCAGGTTTGATCTCAATGGAGTCCCAGTTTATAGTTACGGAACTTTTCTGGCCATGGTGCAGTCCGCTGACCTCGAAATTCACAAATTTGATGCGGTCCCTCTCATCCTCCTCTGGAAATCGGTCTGCCAATTCTCCCGTAGAAGATTCAGGGCCATCCAGTATGAAGCAGGACTTATACCTGATCCGGAACCTGTCGACAAGAATTTCTGGGATTTTCTTGATGCTGAACAGGCCTGTAAGGTATGTAACTAAGTCCGAGTAATCTTCACCCGTAAGTAGCATTTAACTCTCTATGTCCTTTTATTATGTAGTTTTTGCTTTAGGCTGGTTAATATTCTAAATGATAAAATTCCCAAAAGAAAGCATCACTGTGCAAAATATTAATGAGAAAATTTCTAAAGAATCAAGTTATCTCCCACTGGAGATTCCAATGTACGATTGCAGCAAAATCAAGCGCTTAACGATTCTGTATACCCCCAGTGGCCCTGGAACTTATGCCGGTGAACGGAGGAAAATTCTCGGTGAAGAAGAATCATTCTCTATCTGCCAGGAAGCCAACAGGATGCAGATGTCAATTGAAATGCTGCTAAAATCTAGAGAACATATTGAGGCAGTTGTAATTAATACGGTTATCCCCTTCGAGCAGCCTGTAAAAGCTGAAATTCCAGATTCAGCGAAAAAGGCTAGGACTGAGGCAGCTGAACAGGAGAAGAAGGAAGAAAACCCCTCTCCTGCAGGGGAACAGAAGATTGCACAGTCATCTGAGAAAGAGGAAGAGCAGAAACCTCAGGTTTCGCTATAAAAATAATGGCATTTCTTTGATTTGGAAACCTTAACTGAATATCTTGATTCTTTAAACCAAAAAAATTTTTTTAAAAAAGTGCAAATTTCTTTTATGAACTATTAAATAAAATCCCACCTTCTTAAATTATGACAGACGATTTGCCTGAAGTTCGGAAGAGCCACCCTTATCTTATGTATGAAATGCTGAAGCAAACACCGGCTGGCATCAGGAAGACCATAGAAATAATGAATAAAGTGGACTATTCATTTCTCACAGATAGGTTGTGTTTCACTGGAAATGGAACTGCTTACCATTCCTCCACGTTAGGTGCGCAGATACTCTGGGATTCGGAAAAACAGTGGAACAGCATTCAGGCCTTTGAACTGGAGCATTACCATCACATCAGAGGGACGCTGGTTGGATTTTCACACACAGGAAAGACCAAATCAACGGTTGATGCAATGAGCAGTGTTGGCAGTGAAGTGAAGAAAGTGGGAATATCCCATTACCCTGGCACACCTTTGCTTAATTCCTGCGGTTATGGCATCGTTATAGGCGATTCACCGGACCTCTCCCTCTGCAATACTAAGGCTTTCTTTGACAATGCCTTTGCCGCTCTGGGAATATCCCGGGTTTTTGGTGGAATTAAATTTGATACAAGCACATTCGCTGACCTGATTGAAAATGAAATCTTAGGACAGGAGAAAAAAATTTCAAAGGCAGTTGAGCTCCTGCCCGAACCCAGAGATATATTCGTTCTGGGTGCTGGCCCATCATTTATTGCAGCCAGGGAGGCCGCTCAGAAAATAAAGGAATCCACTCACCTTCACGCTGAGGGAATCGAACTTGAGGAATTCAACCATGGTTGTACCTCTGTCATCGATGACAGAACTTTAGTAATTATCATAAACTCACCCGAAGTCAACCAAAGAACCTCAGATATAGTAAAGGCCTGCAAAACAGTTGGAACAGCGACGCTGGTCATTAATGGGGAGGGAGACCAATCCGTAAATGTCAAAGTTCCGCAGAATCATTATCTTTATCCAATAGCCGCGATGGTACCCCTCTACTATGTCGCATATTTCCTCGCTTTAAAAACAGGAATTAACCCTGATTATCTTAGATTTGAGGATAGCAGGTACCTTGATTATGACAACATTGTGTTCCCGCCAGGGGCACATTAGTTATTTTCCAATGTATTTTCTATAGTTTTCCTTTATTTCTGAAACAACTGATGCAACGCTTTCCTCTGCACTGTTCACGTTCTCGCCCCAGGCAGAAACTTCCACATTCAGCATCGGGTTATCAATCTCTGATCGCTGTGGGTGGCTTTTGATATACACTTTTCCATTCCACTTTTTCATTATTTTTTCTATGAGGGGTGCAAGCGAACTCTCCATTATGCCTTCCAAGGGGAAAGTTTCCTCTGCATATCTTCGAGTCCCCGTTCTCAGCTCAGGAAGGATTGTGTCAAGAATGGCTTTCATTTCGGCAGGAACTCCCGGAAGTATGACAATAGTTTTCCCATCATGCTTCAAATATACACCCGGAGCTGCTCCCACCGGGTTATGCAAAGCCCTTGAACCTGCTGGCAGCCTTACCATCTTAAGCCTGCCTTCAGTAAGTTCGAGGCCTCTTCCAGTATACCTATCCTTGAGGAAGGATAGTTCCTCCTGGTGTATCTCTGTCTTAAGGCCCAAGGCAGTTGATATAGATTCAACAGTCATATCATCAAAAGTTGGCCCAAGCCCTCCTGTAGTCACCACAAAATCTCCCGCTTCAAGGGAAATTCTGATCCCCCATGCAATTTCATCGGGATCGTCACCCACAATCAGGGCGCGGTGGATCTCATACCCTGCATAAGTCAAAACGTGCCCAATGTGGGCCATATTTGTATTGACAGTGTTTCCCTTTAGAATTTCGTTGCCAATAGTGAGGATTACTGCCCTCATTGGAAACTATCCTACTTGGAAGCCTTTGCCATTTTTCTTGCGTGCTTGTCAATCTTATCTTTGAGCTTCTTCAGGCCATACACGTCCAGTGGTTCCTTGTGTTTCTGTACCCAGACTGTGAGCTTATCTCTGAAATCTGGATCCTTGCAAACATCTATGGCATTCTTTTCAAACTTTTCAAGACTTCTAATTTGGGCCATTATTTTTCACCTTTGCTGACTGTTATCAGGCATTGTAATTGAAGGGTGCATAAAAAAAATTTGTCTCTTATTGCAGTTGAGGAAATTAATCAAATACCCACATTTAGAAATGCGATTATTAAGAGGAAAATGGTGTTAATGGCTGCGATAATGAAAACAATTGCAAGTGCCTTGTGCCTTGTATCCACTATCTAGTCATAGCACCCTAGTTATAAAGTTTAGTTCTGGTCATCCCGTTTAGGGGAAGAAGTCTCCCTCATAATCGCACGAATTCTGCCTATCTCATCCCAAAAGGTTCGGGCAATGCCATGATCCTTCATGTTAAAGACATTATTATACTGGGATATAAATTTTGTCAGACATTGGCATACCAAATATTTAATTTATTCATAATAGATATATGGGTGAAATTACTGCACGTGAGACACTGTTACACATGCTTCACCTGGGAGTGTATTTTTTGTCAGACACTGCATTTTAT
>JAJZKS010000226.1 GCA_021850835.1 Thermoplasmata archaeon | reverse complement strand
TTCAGACCTTTCCCGTAAAACTTTGGGATTACGGAAATGAACCTTCAACTGATCTCAACCATATGAAAGATACGAGAATATTACTGGAAAATGAACATGAAGAATTGCTTGAACTTCTCGGAGAGATAGCACGCAAGAAGACTGAAGTGGGCCACCTGTTCTCTGAGGTCCTAAGGATTTTCAGGTATCACCTGGTTAAGGAAAATGAGTCGGTTGTCCCATTACTGGCATACATGAAAGACCGTTTGGGGGAATACAAAGGAAATGAGAAGAACTTCCTGAACCTTGCAAGGGCAAAACTGGAGGACCTATATCCAGAGATGATTTCAGAGCATAATGAAATGGGCAAGTTGATCAGGCTAGCACAGATCAAGTTGGAAGAAGAACCAGATAAACTGGCTTCAAAGCTCGCTGAACAGCTGCTGCACCATGTGGAGTTGGAAGAAGAGCTCCTCTATCCTGCTGCATTTGCTTCAGGAGACCTTGTGGAGTATGAACTGGAGCTACTTGGTGACAAGATCAGGTACTGAATTTCAGCACCTAGCCTGGGCCATTGCAAATTCCCGAGTGGAAATACCCTAAGCAGTTGGTTTCTTAGCAGCCCACGCAAGAATTTGGGGCACTGGAACCTTTTCGGGAACCATAATTTTCACAACTGCATGAACTTTAATTTTTTGGCCCATACTACTTTTGTGCTCCTTTAGTAGATAGGGGGCCGCTCCCCGAAATTTTTTGGGATAAATGGTAAACTCTACAATGCATAACAGAAGCAATGATTGATCATATTTCATTCCTGGACAGAGAACACACTGAATTACTGGAAAAGCTGCAACAGTATGCACTCAATAAGGGCAGATTGGGGGCGATCTTCTCGCAAATTCTTGCAATATTCAGCTATCATCTGGATCGCGAGGAAGAAACAGTTATCCCACTTCTTGCCTACCTAAAAGAACGGATGGGGAGGAAGAAGAGGCCTAATCTGGAATATTTTAGAAAAATTTCCTCTGAGTTCGATAATGAGTTTGAAAACATGATAAAGGAACATCTGCAGATTGAGGATCTATGCCAAGATGCAATTACTCTAGCTGGAACAGACTGTATTGAGATCCACGATTTGTCTGGAAGCCTCAGACGCCACATGCTCCTTGAGGAACAATTGTTGTACCCTGCAGCACAAGCAGCCACTTTTCTGTTGGAACGTGAAGTTTCTGGTGTTATACAATGATCTCAGGAATGCTTCTGCATGGCAACCGGCTTAATCACAGGGCGTTTATGAAATAAGATGCACCATGGAACTCCCACTGCTCATTCATGTTCATTTCCACTTTTTCATATTCCCCGGTAGCTGTAGGCTTAAAACTCGATTTTCAACTGCACTTCCTTCTCCAGGAATTCACCATATAATGCAGCAGATTCCCGTATTCCTTCTATTTTTTCCCTCTCGGGTTCAGCAAACGGGTGGACACTGACTTTTACCCCCTTTCCTGACCTCTGTTTTTTCCATGTTCCCATAACCTTGCCGTTCCAGAGTAAAGTTGGCAAAAATACTCCATTGCGGTGTATATATTTAGAAGTGGTCACGCTGCCTCCTTTTCCTCCAGAACTTTCTCCAGTGAGCAGTGATCGGTCACTGTAGCCAAGAACATACTCATCAAAAGCAGGGAGGAGTATTGCTCCACAATCATCCACTGATGAACCAGGCGTTGAATATGTGTGGTAAATATTCCCATTCAAATCGAATTTTTTCAGCATTTTCCCTGCCATCTTAACCCCGTCTCTTGCCTCTGATGCCTTGAGTCCGGACCACCATGCAAAATCCCTGATGGTTGCCGGCCCATGACCTGAAAAGTAGCTGATTGCCATATCCCTGAGAATTTCTTCCTTTCCGGGTGACCTGAACCTCTTCACCCATTCATCCAGCAAAACAAATGTCTGTTCCTTTCCCTGTTGAGGCCCCATGCATATGAGGCCATCCCAGGCAGCCCTGTAAAGCATGTGGTACCCAAGGTTGTTCCCAGTTGGTACTCCCATTTCCACCATTATTCTGTACATTTCCTCTCTTGTGAGAATTTTCCCTCCCCTTAGAGCCTTTTCCATGGCATTCATTGCCTTCTCCACAATTGCAGGGCCGAGACCGAGGTGTTTGTCCCGCTTTTCTGCAATGCCTCTTAACCGCAATCTGGTGGGCTCAATCATCCACATGATATCCTCAGATGCAGACATGTGCAGTGTACCACGGAGGAGCCATGTCCTGGTTATTTCACGTTTCCTGATGGAGTCTTCCACGTCAGTTCTTGTGACCTTCCTTCCACATCGTAAGCCAATTGCCCACAGAGAAGCTTCATAATCCTGGCTTTGCACTGCCCCAAGGGCTTTGACCACCTCAATGGGCGTTGATGCTCTACTTCGAGAAATTGAGTGCGCCCTTAACCTGTCCTGAAGAATGCCTGATTCCATGAATTAATGCCCTAGCCAGTAGCAAAAAGAGGGAAAAATCATAAAACCTTGCATCCATCCTGCAAATTTTGGATGTAAATGTGTTTAATTTCTGGTGTGCCGTTCCAGCCACCTTAATATGGTATTCAATGACTCATCATCAAGTATACTGTCTGGTGAGTTGTAATGCTTGCCGGCATATTCTGCAGTGATCTTTTCCACAGGCTGGATCTCATGCTTCAGAACGTGGTTGGCATTGTCCGGATAGGCAAATTCCGCATCGCTGTTGCCTGAAAGAGCTTTCTCGAGAAGCCTCCCGTCATCTTTCCAGTTTACCTGGATATCCTTCTTTCCAATGATTACGAGCACTGGTTTGCTGATATTCCCTGCATATTCAGATAGTGCGTATGTCCAGAGTTCCCTTGAAAAAGGGAGATTATGCGGACTTTCCAGTGATCTAAGCATTAGTTTTATCACTTCAGGCAATGAATCCTCAAGATTCATGGGCTTTCCTTCCAGGAACTGGCCCACAGAGCTGTCATACTTTTTCAGGATCTCATCAGATCCCGGAAAGGACTTTGCCTGTGATGAAAGCTGGTTTCTGGCTACATCTCCAACTGATCTGCCGGGAGCGCCCGTCATAATGATGCCGTTGAATTTCGGCGCCCTTGAACTCAATTGATAATTTGTAGCATGTATTGCACCTTCGCTGTTTGTGAGTGCGTAAACCTCATCTTTTTTAACACTGTCCTGAGAAATCAATGCAGAAAATGCCCCTGCAACTTCCTCACAGTGGCTTTCCATGCTTGCTTTTCCGGAGAATTTTGGCAAATTTTCCATAACGTGAGGCCCGGATGCCATTTTGTCATACCGGAGAGTTACGTATCCTTTCGTGGCCAGTGCCTCTGCCAGAAGCTTTCCGCTTCCATTGTTGCCAGGAAGTAAAGGTGAACACCAGTCCCTATCAGTTGGACCACTTCCTGCCACCATTATGATCCCGGAGTGGGCTAAACCATCATCAGGATATGTGACGGTTCCATAGATCTCAATATCAAGCACTTTCCATGAGACTTCCTTTGTTTTGAATCCT
>JAJZKS010000225.1 GCA_021850835.1 Thermoplasmata archaeon | reverse complement strand
CCAGCCTCATCCATTCCATTTTTGCCATGAGCCAGTCCACCTCCTCCAGCACATGGCACATGAGGGCATTCCGGTTGACCAATCGGCATACTATTCCAGGGCTAACCCTGATGGTACATATTCAGGCTACTTCACCAGGGCACAATCCAAGGAAGATGCCAGCAGAATCAAGATAACAAGCTTTGAAAGTGAAAGGAACTACTCAGACAGGCAGTTCAACCCTGTTGGCATATACTCAGGGAAGGACTACAAGGTCGTACTGACTTACCTTAAGGCTGGACAGTTCATCCCCGTGCATTCCCCCAGCACGGATCTTGTATTCGCAGTCTTCAGGGGAACCGGGCTTGGCATATTTGGAGACAGGGAGGAACCCCTGATTCCGGGCACAGTTGTTGTTATTCCCGGCGGGGAAAGCAGGGGAATAAAGGCAGTCACAGACCTGGAAGGGCTCCATATCGTTTCACCCATACCAGATGAAAGCGATCATGTGGAAGTATTCGAAAAATTATCCAGCGGGAGGTTCCAGTGATGTTTAACAGCACGGGAAATGCCCAGAACCATTCACACCAGTATGCAAGCCGGAGAACTTTGGGGGTCGACTCCGCACTTGTTTTGAGGTTCATAGCCACAAGCTTTGCATACCTGCTTGCCGGGCTGGTGATCTTCCTGTTCAACATGCTTGGAGCCCTGAATCTTGAAAGAGATGCAATCTTTGTCCTCTGGCTGTTCGGGTTTGTTGCCATGATCATCTTCGGCCTCTCTTACATGTTTTCATCAGGGCTCTCCAGAAGCAGTGCGCTGATGAACAGCACGGTGAAGAAGGAGTATGTGCTCCTCAACTTTGGTGTAATCGCATTCTTCCTTGGTTTTTCAGGAGCAATACCTGCGCTTTATGGAAAGCCTGTTGCCCTGGCCGGGCTCCTCGCCATAATCGTATCAGTATCTCTCCACCTGATGAACCTGGTGCTTGTAGCCACCACCAGGAAAACCACAAATGTTGAGAAACAGAACTTCCGGGATAATTACTGATCTGTTTCCCTCCCTTTCAGTTATTTTTTGGAAATTTTTCTCCAAAACCCATATTTTGACACCTCGTAAACTACGCCTGAAATCTTATCCCAACATATTACGGGATAATGAAGAATACCCACAGTCCAATGCATATAACATGACAGAAACACATAGCATTCTGTATCACGAACATGAAATGTTGCTTGAAGAACTTGACGAAGTTTCCCGCAAGGCCGGGAAAGTGGGTCAGCTATATTCTGATGTTCTTGGCCTCTTCAGGCCACACCTTGCAGAAGAGAACGAAACCATTGTTCCCCTGCTGAAATACAACAGGGACAGGCTTGAAGAATTTGAAAACAAGGATGTTGAGCCACTTAAACTCGCATCAGCAAGATTTGAAAACCACTTTGACAGGATGATCGAGGAACACAGGGAAATTTCCAGGAAGCTTAACCAGATCCTGGATGAACTGAAATCCAATCCTGACGAAGATGCCAAGCATCTTGCACACGAACTTATCCATCATGTTGAGCTCGAGGAAGAGATCCTTTATCCTGCAGCATTTGCTGCAGGTGACCTCCTAGAATTCGAAAGGGAACTTCTGGGACAGAAGATAAAATACTAAGTAAGGGATCTCTTCAGATCTCTTCCTGAATTTCCCTATTCTTCCTTTTTCTTGAAATATGAAGAGATTATGTTTTTCTCAGCACGCCTGAGTATCTCTGCAAGGGTTACATAGGAAACATTGAGCCTCTTTGACAGCCCTTCAAGGTTGACCTTTTTAGGATAATCAAAGAAACCAAGCTCAAGTGCAGTCTTCACCACAAATTCCTGCCTGGCTGTAATATCACTCCTCTTTGAAAGTGCCCTCTTCTTGAGTAGCTCGAACTTTACCCCATCCTCTTCCAGCCTGCCCAGAAAGCCGCCAACAGTTGCCTCATCCGGCACCAGCCATTTCATTATTATGTCGCCTGAATCAGTAGAATAGGCTTCGGTGAGAAACAGATCCCACTTGAGTATGGATTTGCATACGGCACATTCATGTGCGTTGACAATTGCAGTCGCATGGGTGTCGTCCACTATTGTCACGTTATCCTTGTCCACCCTTTTCTTGTCCAGAAGTTCTGAAGAAAATCCCTCAATTTTCCCGGAAGGCATGAAGATTTCAAGGAGGTCCTTCACGCCCTCACCGCTCATCCTGATGTCCCTGATCCTGATGCTTGCGGAATGTGTTTCCACAAGGTCTTTTATCCAGGCTACCGGTTCCTTGAATTCAATCTCAACTTCCATCAAGGGTATCACTTGAAAAGCCCTGCATGGTTCATAAACAAATTGTCAATTTTTGGGAATTTTACATATTTGAATTATGCGGCCTTGAAGTTCCCATGTTGGACTTTGTCCTGTCCGCACTGCCTATATGGAGACAGAGTGCAGCGTAGATAGCGTTTGAAGCCAGTGGAAATATCAATGCCCACACTATCTGCACAGAAAGCCAGCTTCCACCTATTAGAAAGCCAGGAACGCCAAAAAACGGATTAAGAGTCGACACTGTAGACGGCAGGTTGTCTCCCGGCAAAAATGGAATGGATGAGACTGGAGGATTGAGATATGCATAGACCCTTGAAGCCACTAGAATGAGCAAGTATCCGACGGAAATGAAAGACGCCAGATACACGAGCCTCCTGCCGGATTTTCTGAGGAACGGAACCAGGAAGTTGGCATATATCAGTATGATAAGCGCGTAAACCAGTGATACTGCCAGAAGATAAATGTACAGGGCATTTCCGGCCGTGGATATAATTATGCCTCCATCGAAGCCATAAAACAGGAAGTACAGCCCTACCAACTGCAACGCAGCAAAGGCGGAAATTGAACCTGCCATCATAGCCTTTCCAATTCTGGGAAGAATTGGAATGGAAAAGCCTGCAGCAGATACTCCCGCAACCGTCAAGCCCATGCTCATTATTCCAAGGGCGGGGCCAAATGGCGTATTCAGGAAATAGCTCCCGGCCGCTGATGAATACGAACCGACCCCATAAGCCAGTGAACCTGCCATCAGTATAGACCAGAACAGGAATGAGACACCTAGCATGATAAAACCAATCCTGCCGATCATGGGTACTTTTCGCATTGTCTCTGTGGAGATTAAATCATCACCCCTAAAGTTGGCAGGCATCTTTTATCATTTTGTCCACTATGTTCTCCAATAAAGTCTTTGTGTGTATGGAATTAAGCAGGTTTTCAGTTTTCAATTTTCCCAATTTTATACTTTGAATCCACAGGCAAAGAGGAATCCGGTTTGGAAAGTGTCTTGAATCTGAACAGATTTCATGACTGATGCATGAAAACGCCAGCGATCTGCCGAGATGCACCTGGGTCCCCCCAAATGATCCCGTTTATGTTGATTACCATGACAGGGAGTGGGGCAATCCCGTACATGATGACCGAACGCTTTTCGAATTCCTTGTCCTTGAAGGGGCACAGGCAGGTTTGAGCTGGAAGACCGTACTCCACAAAGACTTTATTGGAGAACATA